>CAMAMO010000008.1 GCA_945836915.1 uncultured Mediterranea sp. | reverse complement strand
GACCAGAAGATGATGCTGGGGTGGTTATAACCACGGGCTACGTGGCGGCTGTTGCGTTCCAGATGGGCTTTACGGTAGCTGGGGTTTTTAGCTAAGGTGGCATCACCGTAGCCCATGCCGTGACTTTCTATATTGGCTTCGGCCACCAGATAGATGCCATAACGGTCGCACAGATCATACCACAAGGCATCGTCGGGGTAGTGGCAGGTGCGTATGGCGTTGATGTTCATCTCCTTCATGATACGGATATCTTGCAGCATCCGAGCGGGTGAGACCACGTAGCCGCCATCGGGGTCTAATTCGTGGCGGTCGGCTCCCTTAAAGAGTACAGGCTGACCGTTGATCAACACTTGGGCGTTGCGAATCTCTATCTTGCGGAAACCTACGTTCAGCGGAATCACTTCGTTGTTGCCCTCCATGGTGGCCTTTAGGCTGTAGAGATAGGGGGTCTCTGCACTCCAGAGGTGGGGTTTCTCTACGGTCAGTGTGGCTTGGTTGGTGGTTGTTGTGGTCTGAGCGATGGATTTTCCAGTAGCATCCATTAGCTCGATGGTCACCTTACCGCTTCCCTTGCGTTTGAGTTCAACGTTGAGGGTACCTTGGGTGAAGGTGTCGTTCAAATCAGGGGTCAGACGGATATCCTCTATGCGACGTTTGTCGCGGGCGTAAAGGTAACAATCACGGCCTACACCGCTGAAACGGAAGAAGTCCTGATCCTCTAAGTAGGTGCCATCGCACCAGCGGAATACCTGGAAGGCAAAGAGATTCTTTTCTCCAAATTTTAGATAGGGTGTCAGGTTGAATTCAGCCTCCAGTTTGCTGTCTTCGCTGTAGCCTACAAAGCGGCCATTGACCCAGAGGTAGATGTTTGAGGTGACTGAACCGAAGTGAGCGATGATATCTTGTCCCTTCCATGAAGCGGGAACCACCAACTCACGACGGTAGGAGCCAACATGATTCTCCTCAATGGGTGCGTAAGGGGGATTGTTGGGGTATTGGCTACGCCAGGCATAACCTACATTGACATAGAGAGGGTCACCGTAGCCGTTGAGCTCCCAGACGGCTGGTACCTGCATTTCGTCCCATCCAAGGTCGTTGAAGTCGGTGCGGAAGAAGTCTGTTGGACGGGCATCGGCATTCTTTACCCAGTTGAACTTCCAGGTTCCGTTCAGGCTCATGTAGCGTTCAGATTGTGTCATATCGCCACGTTGGGCCGCTTCGGCTGACTCGTAGGCGAAGTATGAGGTGTGCATCTCGGCGCGGTTCACAGCATTGATTTCTGCGTTGCGCCATTCGTTAAAGGTTTGGGCGGAGGCTGAAGTGACAACCAGCGTCAGTAGTCCGCCACAAAGGAGACGGTTTATTGATTTTCTCATTGTGAAAATAATTATGGGATTAGATTGGTGCAAATATAGCCATTTTCTCTCTCCCTCACCAAATAAAGCGCTAGTTTTTTATTCTACATAGCTATGAAGCCCCGTCATGAAGTAATTGGAGCCAAAATAGGTGATTAGAACGGCCAGTAATGAGAGAATCATAACCAGGTGGAAGTGACGGGGTGAACTGAGCCAACGGAGGCGACGATGGTGTAGCGGCATGGCATAAAGCATGAAGGTAATCAGTGCCCACACCTCTTTCGGATCCCATGCCCAATAGCGTCCCCAAGACTGATTGGCCCAGACGGCTCCCATAAAGATGCCGATACCAAGCAGGGCTTCGGCTACACGCAGCATGCCGAGGCTCTGGCGCATCAGCCGTTCGCTTTGTCTATGCATGCAAAGTCCCATCACCCCATTGACGCAAAGGATGAGGAAGAGGGAATAAGCTAACACGATAAATGAGACGTGTACTCCCAGCCACGCCGAACGGAGTACGGGCATCAGCGGAGTGGATTCGGCATACTGTTGCAAAATAAATCCGCTCAATAGGGCCAGACCTACCCAGAACAGTTGACGTCGAAGTAGGGTCAAGAAGGAGAGGGTAAGCCATAAATAGCCCAAATAGCTGATACCAATACCCCAGGGGTCATGGCTGACGGAGAGCCAGCTCCCCTCATGTGCCTCGTCGAACGAGTAGGGGATAAAGCGGAAGCCTTGGTAATGGGCAACATGGTTCATGGCTACTTTCACGGGAGTTTGGTCGATGTGAAGGTAGCTGACGTAGTCGGCATGGCTCTGGCTCTCTGCATCATATCGGATACGGAAGCTGTCGAGCTGAAGAGTGAAGGGAAATTGGTGCTGGCAGTGATTCGCTTTGTCAAGATAGAGACTGACGTTAAGACCTGGCTCCAGATAGACGAACCCTCGTTTGGCGGTGAATGAGGTTATCGCTGCTCCCACAAGAATACAAAGGAAGGCGATATGGAGATGGATGACTGACCACTTCACCCGTTTCGCCTCACTGCGCCTCTGGATGCGCACTTTTATCCATTGATAGACCATCAGCCAAAGGGCAACGCTTAAAAGCGCCCACCAAGCGGTGAACCACCAACTGTGGTAGATTTGCTCCTCAACGGCCTTCTCACCCCAAGCGGTGGCTGCAAAGGTGGCGAAGGCCAATAGCAGCATCATCCCGATATAGCCTGTAACCACCCATCGTTCTCCTGCCTTCTGGCTAAATAGGCGCTTTATGAATCGGCTGTTCATCTTTATTCAGCTGATTAGAAATTGGGGAATCGGTGGTCAGATATCGATTTCATGGCGATACACTCCATCTCAATCAGCCAGCCAGGGCGACAGACGGGTGCCCAAAGAAATACCTTAGGATGATGGGGAAAGCGCGCCTCGAAGAGGGATTGCACAAGGATGTAATCCGAGGGGTCGCGTAGATAGACAATCATCTGCTGCACATCGTCGAAGGTACAATCGGCTTCTGACAAAAGGGCCTCTACGTTTTCACACATCCGCTCCGTCTGTTTGCGTATATCACCTGGCCAAACCACTTCGCCCTTGTTATTGATGCTGGCCGTACCTGAAATAAAGACATGGCGACGGTCGCCATACGATACACTGCTGCCTCGCTCAAAGCTGACACCATATTCATAGGTGGGGTTGAGATGGGTGGGGGCATAGAGGTGCTGAATCTGTTCTGGTACAAGGCCCAGAACGGCATAGCTGTCGAAGGTCACCTTACTAACAGATTCAGCTGCCGAGCCGTTGATGCCGGTGCTGGCAATGAAATGAGTTTGGGGGGTGAGATTCTGTGTCGCAAAGATCTCATTACGTGCTTTTACCACACCGGCATAGTTGCTATCCACATCATGTACGAAGATCCAAGTGCGGATGCAGTGGTCCGCCAATCTACCGCCTTGCGTCATGAGTTGCATAATGTACTCTTTGAAAAGGAGCCTCATCTGGTATTCAGCGTTGGCTGCCTGGTTGGTTGCTCCTCCTCCCCACAGGTGACGGTAAGCTCCATGCAGGCACTCTGATAAACCTTCGGGAAGGGTTCGTGTCACGGCTCCCTCAATCAGATAGACCCAAAGTGCAATTTTACTTCCATCCAAAGGGGGTTGTTGTATTATAGAGGTTGCACATACCATGTTATCGGGCAATGCGGCTTGCAGCATCCTCTGTTGGTTGGCCGCGTCGCTCAGAAAGAAGCGTTTGAAGGTGGCTTGATAGCCTTTTAAGTTGTTTTCAAGCAACGTATAATAGGCATCAAGGAGGGCGTAGAGCTGTGATGAGAAATCGGAGGTGATGGCTGTAGCATGAAGCATCAGTTGCACCTCGTTCGCACCCCCCTCAGGGTGGAAATGGCTGATCTCAATTCGGCAGGGACCAATCTCCTGGATAGAGTATGTCGTAGAATAAATCATATCTAAATAATCTTTCTTTCGTTTTAGTTACTTATTTGCACCCGCTTCAATCCAATCGTTGATGAGACTGATTAAAGTGCTCTTTTTTTTGGCGTCAAGTAGGTCGGTGTGGCTATGTTGCAGCACCCCCTCTTCACTCAGTACCCGTGATAATAGACTTTCTGAAGCGTTTCCTGGTTTGACAAGTATCGCACCTTCTATCGTCTTCGAGGGTTGGCCTATCAAAGCTGCATGGCTCTTCCCTTCGGTTAAGAAGAGATTACGAGCCGCTTTGCCTGTTGCGCCATGGCATGCAATGCACGAGCTATTGAAAATCTCGCTTTGCAATGATTGGAAAAGAGCGACATCAAGGGTTCCCACTGTCAGACGGAGCGTGTCCTTCGTTGTACTGATGGTCTCTTTGTCCAGTTGAGCAAAGGTGACAATCCGTTTGCGTAGTCGGTTGGTAACACAGAGTCCCACTTGACTAATCTCCTTATTAATGCCATTCATCTGCAGTTGAATCGGTTCATTAGAGGAGGATGCCGTTATCACTTTAGAGAGAATGGCGTAATCGCTCTCCTCATTAAAGCCTGCCAGACATACGCTGTACTTCTCAGGCCAACTCTCAACCCCTTTCAACTCACCTGTAAACTTTAGGGTTAATCCATCCTGAGGTATAAGGCTCTCTTTTTCATAGATTCGTCCGTCATCACATGAATAACAAGCGACGAAGGTAATGAAAAAAGCGGAAAACAAAAAATATTTTTTCATTGTTCCTTGAATTAGAAGGTATATTGCAGTAAAATGGTGCCGCTATGGGTGGCTAAGCCCAAGTTGTCGTTGTCGCGATCCAATTGCGTGGCATGGCCCGTTCGAGCGATATATTGGTACATGGCTTGCAGTTTGAGGTTGCATCCCTTGAAGAAATAGTTGACGCCTACTGCGGGCATATTGAGCAGACCATCTTTGCCTGTGCCATTGCGGTTGAAGAGGTCGTACCTAAGGGCTGCTTGAAGTCGCGGGGCTACGAAGTAACCTCCCTGTATATAACCTCCCAAGTAATCGTAGCTTTCATAGATTTTCTGACGCTCAGTAAAACCAACGTGCATCCAGTAGGCCTCAGCAGCCAGATAGAGTTTTCGGTAGAGCCAAGCAAATTCCAGACCAACGCGGCTGTCGTTCGTGCTCTCATTTTCACTCTCTACGTTGACAGAGGCTGAGAGTCCGAGGAGGAGTTTGTTCTCATGCAATCGGTTGGGGTTACCTTGTGTGGAGGGCATCACCCCTTTGGGCATGTAGGTGAGGCGTCCGGCATAGAGCAGTGAGGGAATATGCCAGTCGTCACTGAAGGTTTTCGTGGCGTTGTTCACGTTGATGCCGGTACCGTTGAAGAGACCAATCTGATACCCCCATCGTCCATTCAGCAAACCGTGGAGCTCAATACCTAAATCAAATCCGGTGCCTATTTGTGGGGTTACCGCGTTGAGTGAGTAGGGCAGAATGACACTGCTCGTCAGTGAAACGGGTAGCTGCGGCATGAGTGTCTCACCTAAGGTAGTGAGGTAAGCGTGCGTGAATGGTGTTTTGAATTTGCCGGCGCGCAATTGGAGTTCGGGCCGCCATTGGATGTCAAACCAGGCCTGTTGGAGCAGGGCACCGCTGCTTGCCGCTGCATTGATTGAGAGATTAAAGGCCACCTTGCCAAAGGCTTTTCCCGTAAAGCCTAATACAGCATAGGGCACAGAAAAGCCGGAGTTAGCCATATTGTCTTGGTTGTAGGCTTTATCCAAGCCTTCATCGTCGTACCAGTTGAGATGTATGCCAGTTTGCACTAAGAGGTAGGGCTTAAAAAGAAAGTCGCCCTTCTTCGAGCTGATAGTAAATCCTTCACGGCCAGCTAATGAGACGATGCCATTGGCGCTCTCCTCTTCTTGTTGGGCCAGCACGGGCAAAGCATTATACATAAAGAATAGGATGATATACAGATATTTTTTCATACCGTTGATGTGGTTTTGTGATGGTTTTTGTTTATAATGACTTCAGGAAAGCAATAAGTGCCTCTCGGTCACTTTTCGGGAAATGCATAAAGAGTTGTTTGGAGGCTTCAGCCTCGCCACCATGCCATAGGATGGCTTCGGTAAAATTACGGGCGCGTCCGTCGTGCAGGAAATAGGTATGACCATTGACGGTCTCCTGCAAACCGATGCCCCAAAGCGGGGTGGTGCGCCATTCGTTACCTCGAGCCAAACCGCTGACGTAGTTGTCGTTCAATCCTACACCCATGATCTCTGAGCCCATGTCATGCAGCAGGTAGTCTGAATAGGGGTGTATGGTTTGATTTCCCAACCATGGAAGGCGAGTACCTAATAGTAACGTGCTGCCTTGTGGGCGGGTATGGAGTGTGGTGACATGACAGAGGTGGCATTTGGCAGCAAAGAACTGCTGTTCGCCTCGTTTCACTTGTTCATCGTTGACGTGGCGTCGGGCGGGTACGCCTAACGCTTGAAGGTAAAGATCGACATCCTCCATCTCTTCGGCCGAGATGTCCAGTTGGTCGTAACTCAACCCCATCATGCTACCTTGTTCCATTTGTATCTGCCCTTCACAGATCTCTTCGGGGTAGCGGCTGTTGGTTACGCCCATATCGCTACTGAAACCTAATTCAACGGTCAAGTCTGCATGCTGCGCTTTATTCCCACTCAGTCCGAGAGAGCGGACTCCTCGTTCGGAAATGTAGTTAGCCCTGCCGCTGATGCCATATTCCGGATAATTGCTCTTGGCTGCCAAGGCTTCAATCTCTTTCGGGTCGAGTGACATCATCTGTCCTAAACCGACGTGGCGAAGCGGAATACGGACGGAACAAAACAGTTCTTCGGCAGGTATGGAATCAGCATACCATTCAGTAATCGTGTAGGTTGGATAGCAGAGTTCATAGGGCTCACCATCCGGAAATTCAAACTGGGCGTAATGCCAATCCACTTTCAATTTACCTTCTGGTTTGATACCATAGATAGCTTGGTCGTGGAGTACCCGACCGTAGTTCTGAAAGAATGCTCCGTTTTTGCGGGTGATATAAATCAGCATGGCTGAGAAGCCTGTACTTCCACTACCGCCTTCTGACCAGAGTGCTGGTTTGGTGCGTCCGGCGTTACGGTGGCAACTGCCGCATGAGTAACCCGCATAAACAGGGCCTAATCCTCCACCCAATCCATTGCTGCTGGTGCGTACGTCATCGTACAGACGGTCACCACTGTTGAAACGGCTCTTGTAGGTTCCGCTAAGCCATGAGGCGTCGCTGTCATAGGCAAAGGTGGATCGGGTAAAGACCGTTGAGGTGCCAGCAGATAAGGCATATCCGGCAGGCACGTAGAGGTCATCTGCGTCAATACCCTCCTCTCCGTTACAAGCGGAGAAGAGGATAGAACCAAAAAGAAACAGTCTTATTATGCTCATGATAATAAGCAAGAGTATGATGTGAAATTAGATTTTATGTGATTTAAAACGTTGGGCATAGCTTTCGCCACCTTTGTAGCTTGTAGCCCAATAGTCGTAAAGATTGGCTGCATCTTTCTGCAACAGGTAGGCTACCTGCGTCATGTAATTGGCCCAACTTTTGGCGTTGCTTGCCGTATAGACCAGGTCAGCTGCATCATTTGATGTGCTTACATCGCTTAATGTTCGGGGTACTCCATTGCGGAAGATGAGGAACTCCAGTGTGTGGAATCCGCGGACCTCTTGTTTGGCTTTGATAGCATCGTCATTGTCACCATCACTCCAATCCATCTGGTCAAAATCTCCAGAGTTGAGGATGCGCACAATGGCATCTTGGTCCAATGGCCAACTGTCCATATTGGGATCCAAACCCTCATTGTCAACAGGACCGAACAAGAAGGCTTCGCTGGTCTCCCAAGGGCTTCGAGCAGCCATCCAGGCGTCGCAAACGTCGTCAAAGGCTGCATCACTGGGGGCATCACGAAAGGCTTTGGCTGCCAGATAGAGCTGGTTGTTTTTCTCTTTGAGCTCTGCATAGGTGGGGAGTACGACGTTATCTACATACGAGGCGATAATCGGATCGAGTACTTCATCTTGATTGACAGCGCCTGTCTGTTCGATATATCCTTTGAGCTGTGTCAGCACCTCAGTCAGATTCGCACATTGCTGCTGAGCGGTGCTGGCTTCCGTGCTGCCAATGTTGTTTCGGAAGGGTTGGGGTATGTCGAGAATAGCTTCGATGGTTTCTGAGATGGCTTCTCTGACCTGTTTATCCAGTGAAGCATTATTCTTGCCTATGAGTGCGGCCAGCGAGACACTGCTCACCTCACCATTGCGTGAACCATAGTAGGCGTTTCGAATGGAGTAGATGTTGTTGCTGTAGTCTTCGCGCGAGTGCCAACTGTACCAAGACTCTACGGCATACAGCGCTTCGGTCTTCAAGCCGGCATTCCATTTGTCCAAGGGATCTCCGATTTTGGTTTCTCCTACCTCGGTGGCAATATCAATACAACCATCGATAATTTGCTCAATGCAGATAAATGATTCACCTGCGGCGGTTTGCTCCAATGACTCTCCTTTATCCTCACTGCAAGCTGCCAATGAAAGTAAAAAGCCCAGCATAAGGGCATAGATAGATACATTCTTTTTCTTCATTTTTTCTATAGTTGTTATTGTTATCAAATATGTTATTTCTTGGTAAACCATCCGACGTAGGCCACACCGATGGCCAACTCGTTTTCACTGTTGTATTTAGTGGATGTAAAGAGCTTTCGGGTACCAATTTGTCGGGTGGTATAGTCGGCTTTAACCACGAGGTTAGGTAGCGCATACCAATTTAACCCTGCCGTCCATTTGCTTACTTGGCATCGGGCGTCCATGGTCTGGGTGGCTTCGCCACCTTCTTGAGGATTGTAGTAATCGTAGCGAACGAAGGGATAGATTGTAGGCATCATCTTCTTCGAAAACAAACTTTTCAAATTGAATCCTGCTTCAATGCCATAACTGAGGGCGTTTTGAGCCACCTGACGCATGGATCCACTATGATAACTGTTTCCTGAATTGCTGACATTGATGTTGCTTATCCCTTTGGCATGCTGTAGGTTGCCATAGATGATATGTCCACGCGCGGTGAGGTAGCGGTTTTTCAACTGGGCGTCTGCAGATAGGATGGTGACCGATGAGGCTCCTACAGTTGCATATTTGTAAGGCTTGTCTGCATTGCGGGTTACGTCGTGGCAGTAGTAGGCCGACAGACCAATACGGACACCTTTCAAGCCATGGTAATCGATGCGTCCTACGTAGGCTGGGGAGGAGAAGGAGTCCTCTTCAAAGAGACCTTGTTTCCCGTTGCTTATCCAGTTATCCCGACCAAATCCATCAGGGTTTAATCCAGCAACAATCTGTGCCTGGTAGTTGAATCGACCATACCCGCGGCCTATGCTACCGAAGATTTCCAAACCTGTTTCGTGCCAAGTGGAGGGGATGATAACAGTCTCTCCTTCCGGACGTGACGTTCCGAAGAAGTGGATAGGCTCATGGTGGGCATTGGTCAGTCCTACTGGGATAATCAAGTGACCTGCTCGGAGATTAAACGCGGGGGTAATCAGTCGGGTGATATGAAATTGCTCGATGGCCACCTCACCCCCTTGCTCCATATCTGTTTCATACTCCCCATTTTCAGAACTCTCCAACTCTTTTTCCAATCCTACACCACCTGATTCAATTTCAATCTCGGCACCAAGCTGCCACTTGGAGTTGAATTTATAGTCGAGTGCAAGCACAAAGCGAGGAATGGAGATGGTATTACGGTTCTCGCGAGTGTTGCCATAGCTTGTACCGCTGAAGCGATTCTTACCGTAATCCATAAATTTACCCACCATCTCACCATAGCCACCCAAGCGGAACTGTTCATAGTCGTTTGTAGTTGTCTGGCTAAATGTGCTCTGTCCTATTATGCATCCACTAATAAGGAGTAACAAGCGATAGATTCTTTCTCTATGTTTCATCTTTATGTGATTATTGTTTGATTTGCGCTGCAAAGTTACGCCGAAATACAGAGCGATGAAATACTCAATTTTTGGGAGCTTTAAGGGATAAATTCAAATACCTACTTTTGGGGATTGCATAGTTCGAATATTCTTCCGATTTTTGTACGCAAATAAACAGTCATGTGAAGTAGATGAAAAATAAAAAGAACTACGAGCCTAGAGATAAGATGGTTGCCTTAATTCGTGATAACTATAATGTGCTTCAGAGTTTGGGCAGTTTTGGTATCAGTTTAGGGTTTGGTGACAAATCGGTTGAGGAGGTTTGTGATGAGCATCAAGTCGATACACGGACCTTCTTAGCTGTGGTAAACTATACGGCCAATGGTGAAATACAAGATGAGGAGACTCTTCAACTCTTTGTACCCACCTTGATGAAATACTTGAAGGCCAGTCACGACTATTTCCTCGGTTTCCAGCTCCCTTCCATACGAAAGGAACTGAAGGAGGCATTGGATGGGCAAAGTAATCTGGATAAGTTGATTCTTAAACTCTATGATGATTATGCCCGTGCGATAACGGCCCATATGCGTTACGAAGAGAAGATGGTATTTCCGTATGTGGAGGGCTTGCTAAATGGGGTCTCCTCGGGGAACTATTGTGTGGATACCTACTCCAGTCACCACAGTCAGGAGAGCCAACGTTTACGTGAGTTGAAAGGTATTCTTATCCGCTATCTGCCCGCCAATGGGCTTCATAGCCATAAATTGCTGGCTGTACTCTATCGTATTTATAATAATGAAGAGTGGTTGCGTCTGCATGCCGAGGTTGAAGAGCGCTTCTTTATGCCTGCTGTGCGTCTATTGGAGCAGCGGTTACATGATGACACAGTGGTAGCCAAACTCTCTTCGATGGTTAATATCGGTGTGAGTGAGGATGCCAGCGGGCAGCTTAGCGATCGCGAAAAGGAGGTGATTGTGGCTTTGGTACAGGGTATGAGTAATAAGGAGATAGCTTCTCATCTTCATATCTCGCTCAACACGGTACTGACTCACCGGCGCAATATTGCAGCGAAACTGCAGATTCATAGTCCCGCTGGACTCACAATCTATGCCATTGTGAACAAACTGGTGGATATTAACCGATTAACCCCTTGATGAGGTAAAACAGTACGGGGACGAGGAGTGAAGGGAGGAGGTTAATGGTTTTGCAATCTTTGATGTTTAGGATGGCAAGGCCGGAGCTGACGATTAGCACTCCACCTACAATGCTCAGTTCCACACGCATCGGTTCAGGCATAGCTGCGCTGAAACAGTAGGCCAGCAGATAGAAGAACCCTTGCCAGCAGAAAAGGATGGGGGCTGCCAATAGCATAATCCAACCATACGAGGCGGCCAAGACGGCTGATGTCACCAAGTCGAGGGTGGCGTTGGTATAGAGGTAGGTGTTTCCAGGTTCATCAAAAGCCCATCCGCCAGAGGGTGAGAGGGCGGCCAGTACAGGACCGACAATGGCAAAGGTGCCTATGCAGTAGAGCAAACAGCCGGTAACCAGCCCTTGTAGTTGGTTGCTGGAACGAGATCCTCCAGCAGCCGACTGGCGTTGATTCATACGCTCATTCCATCGGTCGATGTGGCCTGCAAGGTCTAACCGCGTACCGATGAGGCCACCGATGGCTATACTTAGGATAAAGAGAACGGGGTATTCACTCTTGGCTATATTGGGAAGAGCGGCATTGACACCAAGAACAAAGCAGCAGAGGCCTAATCCATTGAAAAGTATCTGCTTATATTTCTCACCTATTCCGGTACGTACTATGGCACCGAAGGTTCCACCTATCAGAATGGTTGCTGTATTGAGGATTGTTCCTAACATCGTTATTGCAATATGGGGTTTTCAGTGTGCAAAAATACACCAATCTTTTGAATTATCACTCATTTGGATAAAAAAAGAGATGAAGCCAATGATTAGCTTCACCTCTTTTTCCTGATTAATGATGTTTTGCTATGAACTTATTTCACGATAATGGGCTTGTACTTCGGAACCAGTACCTTCATGATAATCCAGCCAATCAGATAGGCCACGGCGCAGATGCAGAAGATGATGAAGTAACCGGCCGGTTTACCTTGGAAGCCCATGAAAGCCATCTGGCTCTCGTCGGCATAGGTGAAGAGCATACCAGAACCCTTATTAATAAGGAATGAACCGATACCTCCAGCCATACCACCAAAGCCGATGATGGTGGCCACAGCGCTCTTGGGGAACATGTCGCCTACGACAGAGTAGATGTTAGCCGACCAAGATTGGTGAGCAGCACCGGCAATACCGATGATGATAACGGGATACCAATAAGAGTAGGCGCCAAGGGGCTGAGCAAAGAGGGCCAGCAAGGGGAAGAGGGCGAAGATGAACATCGCACGCATGCGGGCTGCATAGGGGTCCCAACCGGTCTTGTTGATAATGATAGTAGGTAACTTACCGCCATAAATAGAGAGCATGGTGATAGCGTATAGCACAAAGATAAGCAACTGGGCAGTGCCACTGTCTGATGAGAAGCCATAGACGTCGGAGATATAAGCGGGTGTCCAGAAGAGGAAGAACCACCATACACCGTCGGTCATAAACTTACCGATAGCGAAGGCCCAAGCCTGACGGTATTGTAAGCACTGCAAGAAGGAGAGTTTCTTCTCCTCTTTCTCTTCAGTTGCGGGAGCGGCAGCCTCTTCCTCATGTTTATCTTGTTCGATATAGGCCAACTCGGCTTTGTTGACGTGCGGATTCTCGCTGGGACGCTTGTACATGAAGAGCCAGAGACCCATCCAGATGAAACCGAGAGCACCAATCACAATGAAGGCCATCTCCCAGCCATTACCTACACCCAACTCCTTGAAATAGCTTGCCAGCGAAGGGATGGTTACAGGAGCAACCAATGCACCGACTGTGGCACCGGCATTAAAGATTGAGGTAGAGAAGGCGCGATCGCGCTTGGGGAAGTATTCGGCAGTTACCTTCACGGCTGCTGGGAAGTTTCCGGCTTCACCGAGGCCCAATACCACGCGGGCAGCAATAAAGAAATAGACACTGGTGATGGCAATGGTTGAGGCTACAGCACCGGTAGCTGCCACCATTTCAGCTGCACTGTGAATACCTACCACGTGTTCTGTGGCATAACCGCAAACGGCATGCAGACAGGCACCCAATGACCAAACGCCGATAGCCCAGAGATAACCCTTCTTGGTTCCCATCCAGTCAACGAAGCGACCGGCAAAGAGGTTACCTACGGCATAAACCAAGGAGAAGATGGCCGTGATGTCGCCATAGTTGGCATCGGTCCAGTGGAACTCGGGGGCGATAAAGTCTTTCCAAGTCAGTGATAATACTTGACGGTCCAAATAGTTAACCGTCGTCGCGAAGAAGAGCATTGCGCAGATGAGCCAGCGGAAATTGGTCATCTTGTCGCCTGTGTTTTGTTGATTACTCATGATACGGATTTTGCTTGTTATTTAATTATGGTGCAAAAGTAGTGGTTTGGCTCCGCATCAAGGTGGAAAAAATGATATTAAATAGGTATTATCTGACACAAAGGGCATGAACCGCTTGATTCATGCCCTTTGTCACCGATGGATAGGCGTTTTTTAGCGCATATCGGTGTATTTAATTTCGTCCTTATCAGAGTACTTCAGGTTTTCACCACCCATACCCCAGATGAACATGTAGTTGCTGGTACCGGCAGCGGCGTGGATGCTCCATTCGGGTGAAGTGATGGCTTGCTCGTTGTGCAACCATACCAGGCGCTCCTCTTGGGGCTCACCCATCAGATGGCAGATGGCATTGCCTTCAGGCACGTTAAAGTAGAAGTAGGCCTCCATGCGACGGGTGTGGGTGTGTGCAGGCATAGTGTTCCATACAGAACCGGGCTTCAGCTCAGTCAGACCCATCTGCAACTGGTTGGTACCGCCACCTTTGACTTTGCTAAGTACAGGAGCCACGATGAGCTGGTTTACTACGCGGTCGTTGCTGTCTTCCATCTTACCGTAGCGGTCGCTCTGTGCAATGGCGTACTTCTTGGGGTCTGCTTTCGGGTCTGTGGTAATCAACTGAGTGACGTAGGGCTTATAGGCTGGCGTAGAGTTGATGTAAAACTTAGCGGGATTAGCCGGATTAACGCTCTTGAAGCTCACCTCTTTGTTGCCACAACCTACATAAAGGCCCTCTTTAAATTTCATGGGGTAGGCTTTGCCATCAACGGTTACGATGCCTTCGCCACCTACATTGATGACACCCAGCTCGCGACGCTCCAAGAAATAGGTGATTTCAGGTCCTAGTTCGCGGAAGGTTTCCAGCTTCAGTTCTTTATTAACAGGCATTACACCACCATAAATCAGACGATCGTAAAGCGTGTAGGTCAGGTTGATTTCATCAGGAGCCATCACCTTCTCCATCATGAAAGCACTGCGCAGACGGTCTGTATCGTAATGTTTCACGTCCAGCGGATGACAAGCGGTTTGCACCTTATAAGAGGTGATTTGCGCCGAAGCGCCAACTGCTGCTAAGCCCAGCAGGCAAGCCATAAAGATTTTCTTCATTTTCTTATTTTATTTAGTATTTAGTTGGCAAGTTGACAAGTTGACGTGGAGGTTCCTTATTTCTTGGTTATCAGTCGGCGGTTGAGGAACATCATACCTGCTGCAATGAGTACCAGTATGGCGGGACCTACAATCTTAATGGTGTGGGTCAGGTGGAAGGTAATCCAGCAGTAGATACCTGATGCGAAGTCCAGTGCACCAGCATCGTTACCTTCTGGGATGCGTACGGCCTTATCGCCTGTAGCGGCAAATACGTCGTGAGCCGCTTCGGTGAAGTAGGGAGCCAGATTGGTGACAAAGTAGAGACCTACAATCAGAGCAATCAAACCGGTGATAAAGGCCTTGATGACGTTACCCTTGCAGATGGGGAGCACCAAGGGGAAGAGGTAGAACATACCGGCCAGCGAGGCGATTGGCAGGAAGGTGTTGCCAGGCAGAATGACAGCAATCACCAGAATCACCGGAATAAGCAGTACGGAAACCACTAAGGTGGTGGGGTGGCCAATCACCAACGCGGGGCTCATACCGATGCTCAAACCTTCGGCGTTCTTGAACTTCTTGGCGATGAGTTCGCGGGTAGCGTCTGAAATAGGCTTCAAACCTTCGATGAAAAGGCTGGTTATGCGAGGAATCAACTCCATTACGGCGCCCAACTTGATACCTGCACCCAGAATCTTGGCCAGTGCAGCGAAGAAGGCCTGACGACCCTCAATCTCTCCCCAGCGAGGCAATTGCTCTACCAATACACCGCCATAGGCCAGTGCGCTTAAGATAATACCGATGATTACACCCAGGCAAAGAGGCTCACCAAAAAGGCCGAACTTCTTCTTCAAGCCTTCTGAGTCGATATTTACCTTATTAATACCGGGAATCAGGTCGAGTACCTTATCTACCAAAAGGGCAAAGGGAATGAAACTTTGGCAGAAGGGCTGTGGAATGGAGATGCCCTCCATACCAGGGTAGAACTTCTGGAACTTCGGTGCGGTCCAGTCGGCTACTATCAGTGTGATGATGTAGCAGATGATGGCGCCAAAGAAGCCCCAAAGCAGACTTTGGTCAGTGGCAAAGTAGATGATACCGCCAATGAAGGCGAAGTGCCAGTAGTTCCAGAGGTCGATATTAACCGTGCGGGTGGTGCGGAGCAGCAGCATCACGATGTTCACACCCAAGCAGACGGGAATGATGAAAGAGCCCACCGAGGTACCGTATGCCACAGCGGCGGCAGCCGGCCATCCCATGTCGAAGGTATTCAATTGCAAGCCATAAATTTCAGCAATCTGTTTCAAAACCGGTTCCAATGTCTCGGTCAACAAACCGGTGATGACACTGAGGCCGACAAAACCTACACCCACAAGCAAACCGCTTTTAAAGGCTTTAGCAAATTTGATACCGATGCAAAGACCTAAGATTGTAAAGATAATGGGCATCATGACAGGGGCGCCCATTTTGATGAGATAGCTGAATACTTCTTCCATGCTGTTAGTTTGAGATTATAATTGGTAATGTTTGAAATTCATGGCTCATTTTTCGTTCCGGCTTCAAATTTAAGCGCTTTTCTTATTCTGTCAAACTTTCAAGATATAAATATTAGGAAAATGGACGTTTTTGACCTAAAATTGCACAATCTGGCTAAAAAACTCCCGTTTGCGCACACGATTAACAATTAATACACCCTCTTTGCCGAAAAGTGCACATCTCGTTTTCTGAAAAGCGCTACCTTTGTTTCGTGAAATAGAATGTATGTCTAATACCGCAAATTTTTAATTCATGAGAAGAATCAAATTCTGTCAATTGTTTTTGCTTACAGCTTTGGCTGGCATGACGCTTATTGCCAAGGCTCAAAAGGTGGATAAGAATCAACCTTGGTCAGTTCGAATGGTTCAGTCAGAGATGGTACGTTGCCCTGAGTCGTGGCAGCTGGATTTTCAGCCAGCCCTGAAGTGGGATTACTGTCACGGCCTGGAACTGCAGGCTATGTTGGATGTGTATGACCGCTATGGCGATGAGCGTATCTACAACTACGCCTTGGCTTATGCCGATACCATGATTCACGACGATGGATCTATCGTGAAGTACAAACGCTCTGATTTCAGCTTGGACCGCATCAATTCGGGTAAGTTTATCTTCCGCATCTACGACCAAACCAAGAACGAGAAGTATCGCAAGGCGCTTGACCTGATGCGTAGTCAGCTGGATGATCATCCGCGTAACGAGGATGGTGGCTTTTGGCACAAGAAGATTTATCCTAATCAGGTGTGGCTGGATGGCATTTATATGGGTGCACCCTTCTATGCCGAGTATGCTTACCGCAACAGCCGTGTCAACGACTATGCCGATGTCATCAATCAGTTCCTGATGGCTGCCCGTCATACGTACGACCCTCAAACAGACCTTTTTAAACATGCTTGCGATGTCAGCCGTAAGGAGCGCTGGTCCAATCCGAAAACAGGTCAGAGCCTTCACAGCTGGGGCCGTGCAATGGGTTGGTACGCTATGGCGTTTGTCGATGCCCTTGACTTCATCCCCAAACATGAGGCGAAACGTGACTCCATGCTGATGGTTTTCAACCAGCTTTGCGGCATGATCAAACGCACGCAGGAGCCTAAGAGTGGCTTGTGGTATCAGGTTCTTGATAAGAGTGGTGCGCCGGGAAACTATCTGGAGTCTTCTTGCTCCGTGATGTTTGTCTATGCCCTCTTCAAGGGTGTGCGCATGGGCTATATTGATAAATCTTACCTCGATGTGGCTATCAAAGGATATAACAGTATCTTGAAAGAGTTTATTGAGGTAGATAAGGATGGTCTGGTTACTATCACCAAGGCATGTGCTGTGGCAGGATTGGGTGGTAAGGTCTATCGCTCAGGCGACTATGACTACTATATCAATGAGATGATTCGTCCCAACGATGCCAAGGCTGTAGGCCCCTTCATCATGGCTTCGCTGGAGTGGGAACGTCTGCAAGAGGTGAAATCGGCCTTAGCAGGCAAATAGTGACGGCTCTTTCACCTACTGATGGGTAAACGATTCAATGGTTGCTTTATGCGGAACATCAAAACAGTGACACGTAGCGCACTCCTCCTACTGCTAATGGCCCTCTATGTCATGCCTATTCAGGCGGTGGAGTACAAGCGGGAATTGGTGGTAGCTCAGGATGGTTCGGGCGACTACACCTCGCTCAATGAGGCGATGGAGGGCATCCGTGCCTTTATGGATTACCGCGTGACGGTGCATATTAAGAAAGGTGTCTATCGCGAGAAGTGGGTGGTGCCTTCGTGGATACAAGAGGTGGATTTCATCGGTGAATCGGTGGATGAGACCATTGTGACCTATAACGACCATGCCAAGATTCGTAACATGGGCACGTTCCGTACCTACACTCTGAAGGTGGAGGGAAGTGGCATCACTTTCCGCAACCTGACTATTGAGAATAATGCCGAAAGGTTGGGTCAGGCGGTGGCTCTCCATACGGAAGGAGACCGCTTACGCTTTATCAATTGCCGTTTTCTGGGCAATCAAGATACCGTTTATACCGGTGCGGCTCGCACCCGTCTTTATTTTGAGGGGTGCTACATTGAGGGAACTACAGACTTTATTTTCGGTCCCTCTACCGCATGGTTCGAAGGGTGCGAGATTCGCAGCAAAGCTAACTCCTATATCACAGCGGCCTCTACGCCACAAGGGGTTCAGTCGGGCTACCTTTTTCATCGCTGTCGGTTGACGGCTGATGAGGGTGTCGATAAGGTCTATCTGGGGCGCCCCTGGCGCCCGTATGCCTTTACCCTCTTCGTGGCGTGCGAGATGGGGCCACATATCCGTCCGGAAGGGTGGGACAACTGGCGAAATCCTGAGAATGAGCGAACCGTACGTTACGGTGAGTTTGAGTCTATCGGACCTGGCGCACGAATCAAAGAACGGGTGAGTTGGAGTAAACAACTCACTCCTGATGAAGTGAAACCCTACCTTGATATGAAGCGCTTCTTTACCTTTAGTGATGAGTGGCTTCCATGAATCGTTTAATCCTCTGTTTATTACATAGTGACATGAAAAAGACATTTCTCTTATTGGCAGGACTCCTCCTGCTGCTCTCTGCTTTCAAGGCAGATCAACCCCAGTTGACTATCTTCATGATAGGCGATTCCACCATGGCCAACAAGGTGCTTGATGGTGGCAACCCTGAGCGCGGTTGGGGACAGGTGCTCCCCGGTTTCCTCAGTGAGGAGATACGGGTGGACAACCATGCTGTCAACGGACGTAGCACCAAGAGCTTTATTGATGAAGGGCGCTGGGACAAGGTGCTCTCGCTAATTCGTCCGGGCGACTACCTCTTTATTCAGTTTGGTCACAACGACGAGAAGGCCGACCCCAAGCGTCATACTGACGCCAACGGTGGCAGTTTTGACGCTAATCTGACTCGCTTCGTTACTGAATCGCGTGAAAAGGGAGCCATTCCCGTGTTATTCAACTCGATTGTACGCCGTAACTTCGGCCGTGCCGATAGTCAGGCGGTAGCCGAGGCGGTGATGCAGGATGATATCCGTAAGGGCGTCAATCCCGATGCCAAGCGTGAAGCTACGGCTGAGGCAAAGCCCGAAGAGGGCAATTGCCTGATTGATACCCACGGAGCCTATCTGGAGTCGGCCCGTAACGTGGCTCGCCAGCTCAATGTCCCCTTTGTGGATATGAACCGGATCACTCACGACCTGGTTGAAGGTTTGGGACCTGAGGCTTCGAAGAAACTCTTCATGTGGGTGCCTGCCGGTCAGGTGGCAGCCATGCCGAAGGGGCGTGAAGACAATACCCACCTTAATATATATGGCGCCCGCACCGTAGCTTCGCTCACCATCGACGCCATTGCGCGCGAGGTACCTGCCCTGGCTCCCTATGTGCGCCATTACGATTACGTGGTGGCCAAGGATGGCAGTGGAGATTTCTTCACCATTCAAGAGGCCATCGATGCCGTGCCCGATTTCCGCAAGAACAAGCGCACTACTATCCTGGTGCGTGCCGGTGAATACGATGAGAAGGTGGTGATTCCCGCCAGCAAAATCAACCTCTCATTGATAGGTCAGGAGGGCGCGGTGATTACCCATGCCGACTATGCCAAGAAGCAGAACTGCTTTGGCGACGAGATGGGCACCTCCGGTTCAGCTACCTGCTACATCTATGCCCCCGATTTTTACGCTGAAGGAATTACCTTCCGCAACAGTGCCGGCAAGGTAGGGCAAGCGGTGGCTTGCTTTATCGAGGCAGATCGCGCATTTTTTAAGAGTTGCCGTTTCTTGGGCTTCCAGGACACCCTCTACACCTATGGCAAAGGGGTGCGTAACTATTTCGAAACGTGCTATATCGAGGGAACGGTTGACTTTATCTTCGGATGGAGTACCGCCGTCTTCAACCGCTGTCACATCCACAGTTTGGGCAAAGGCTACGTCACGGCTCCCTCAACCGATCAGGGTCAAGCCTTCGGTTACCTCTTCTACGACTGCCGTCTGACTGCTGAGCCCGGCGTGACTGATGTTTATCTCTCCCGTCCCTGGCGACCATATGCTCAGGCCCTCTTTATCCGTTGCGACCTGGGAGGCCACATCCTTCCAGCCGGATGGCACAACTGGAACAAGCCGGAGGCCGAGAAGACGGTCAACTATGGCGAATACCAATCCACAGGCGAAGGGGCTAACCCCTCACAACGTGTGCGTTTCTCCCGTCAGCTGAAGAATCTGAAGGGAGTGGAGATGGAGCGTGCGTTGGCTGGAAAGGATGGTTGGAATCCTGTGGCAGAGGGCAACGCCTTGCTGCATATCAAGCGCTAAGGGGGTAGGCATAGACCACTTTTGAGGAGGATAGGATAAAAAAGCCTCCTTATATCCCAAATAATTTCGTGAAGAATAGCTAACTTTGTCGCTGTTTTTAATGATAACGACAATGATTAGCCATTCTTCTTTTCATATGTTGCTGGGCGTGATGAGTGTACTGGCTCTGGTGGTCTTTGTAGCCCTCTATTTCGTGAAGGCCGGTTATGGCATGTTTCGTACAGCCAGCTGGGGGTGGTCGATTGACAACCGTTTGGCTTGGGTGCTGATGGAGGCGCCGGTCTTTGTGGTGATGTGGTGGCTTTGGGCAGCCAGCGGGGTGGGGATGAGTCAACCGCTTTTTCTCTTCTTCCTCCTGTTCCAATTGCACTATGCCCAACGCTCTTTTCTCTTCCCCTGCCTGATGAAGGGGCGGAGCAAGATGCCGCTGGCCATTATGTTGATGGGGGTAGTGTTTAACCTGCTTAATGGGGTGATGCAGGCCGGTGGCTTGTTCTATTACCCAGCCGACTCTGCATACGCTGAGGGGTGGGCCTATCTGTTGCATCCTCATGCCTGGTTAGGCTTGCTTTTGTTCTTTGCCGGAATGGCCATTAATCTCCACTCTGACCACGTTATTCGACACTTGCGCCATCCGGGTGATACCCGCCACTACCTGCCCCAAAAGGGCTTCTACCGTTATGTTACCTCGGCCAACTACTTTGGCGAGTTGGTGGAGTGGACAGGCTTTGCGCTGCTTACAGCCTCGCCTGCTGCGTGGGTCTTTGTCTGGTGGACTTTTGCCAACTTGGTGCCTCGTGCCCACGCGATTTATCGCCGTTATGTAGAGGAGTTTGGCGCTGAACAGGTGGGGCACAGAAAGCGAATATTCCCCTTTATCTATTAATTCAACAAACTGACATATCATGGAGTCGAAACTCTTTACCCCCGTTACACTGGGACCGCTGACCCTGCGTAACCGCACCATTCGTTCGGCGGCTTTTGAGAGTATGTGTCCTGGCAACCGTCCCTCGCAGATGTTGCTGGATTACCACCGCTCGGTGGCTGCAGGTGGGGTAGGCATGACCACAGTGGCCTATGCAGCCGTGACGCAGAGTGGCTTGTCGTTCGAACGCCAGCTCTGGATGCGTCCTGAGATTGTGCCAGAGTTGCGCACCTTGACTGATGCGATCCACAAGGAGGGTGCTGCGGCCAGTGTCCAGTTAGGACATTGCGGCAACATGTCGCATAAAAGCATCTGTGGCTGTTTGCCGGTGGGCGCCTCTACCGGTTTCAACCTCTACTCGCCCACCTTTGTACGTGGCTTGCGTGCCGATGAACTGCCAGCCATGGCTCGCGCTTATGGTGAGGCGGTGCGGTTGGCGCGTGAGTCGGGCTTTGATGCCGTCGAGGTACATGCCGGTCATGGTTACCTTATCAGCCAGTTCCTTTCACCCTATACCAACCACCGCAAAGATGCCTTTGGCGGCTCGCTTGAGAACCGCATGCGCTTCATGGATATGGTGATGAACGAGGTGATGGAGGCTGCCGGTCAGGATATGGCTGTTTTGGTCAAGACCAACATGCGCGATGGCTTCAAGGGCGGCATGGAGATTGATGAGGCGCTGCAGGTGGCTAAACGTCTGCAGTACGATGGCGCCCATGCCTTGGTGCTCAGTGGAGGCTTCGTCAGCAAGGCGCCAATGTACGTGATGCGTGGCCAGATGCCCATTCTGTCAATGACCCATTACATGAAGGCTCTTTGGCTGAAGTATGGAGTCAGAATGGTGGGTAAGTATATGATTCCCACGGTTCCCTTCCAAGAGGCCTATTTCCTGGAGGATGCCCTCAAGTTCCGTCAGGCCTTGCAGATGCCCTTGGTTTATGTGGGCGGCTTGGTGGCTCGTCAGAAGATTGATGAGGTGATCAACCATGGCTTCGAGGCGGTGCAGATGGGCCGTGCGTTACTCAACGAGCCCGGCTTCGTCAACCGCATGCGTCGCGAGGAGCAGGCCCGTTGCTCATGCAAGCACAGCAACTACTGCATAGCCCGCATGTACTCCATCGAGATGGCTTGTCATCAGCACCTCAAGCAGGAGCTGCCCGCCTGCTTGAAGCGAGAGATTGAGAAGATAGAGGCCCGTGGGTAAGGTGATTTATAGGCAAAGAACGATGGAACAGAGAAAGTTAGCAATCATAACCGGTGCCGATGGTGGCATGGGTACAGAGATTACGCGCGAGGTGGCCAAGGCTGGTTATCGGGTGGTGATGGCCTGTTATCACCCTGAAAAGGGCCGCGTTGTCTGTGAACAGTTGAAGACAGAGACCGGCAATACCCAATTGGAGGTGGAGCCACTCGACCTCTCCTCGCTTCCTTCAGTGGCGGCTTTTGCTGAGAAGAGGCTGCAACGGGGGGAGGAGATTGCGCTGCTGATGAATAATGCGGGCACCTTGGAGTGTGGTTTCTCGCAAACGCAGCAGGGCTTGGAACGTACAGTCAGTGTCAATTACGTTGGACCTTACCTCTTGACGCGTAAGCTGTTGCCCCTGATGCACGGGGGGAGCCGTGTGGTCAATATGGTCTCATGCACCTATGCCATTGGCCGTCTCGATTTTCCTGACTTCTTCCGTAGTGGGCGTCGGGGGAGCTTTTGGCGTATTCCTATCTATAGTAATACCAAGTTGGCGCTGACCCTCTTCACCATTGATTTGGCCCGAAGGGTGAAGGAGCAGGGTATCATTGTGAACTGCGCCGATCCGGGCATTGTGTCAACTAAGATTATCACCATGCACATGTGGTTCGACCCCCTGACCGATATCTTCTTCCGTCCCTTCATCCGTACGCCGCGTCAGGGGGCTGACACGGCCATTCGTCTGCTGCTCACCCCCGAAGGCGGCCAGCGTACCGGCACGCTCAACGCCAGCGGTCACGAGAAAAAGCTCTCCGCTAAATACACCAACCATCCCCAAATGGAGTCCCTCTGGCGCCTGACAGAAGAGATCGTTTCCCCCTGGCTTTAGAGAAGGCTCTCCGTACGCCATGTCGGTAAGGAAATCATTAGATTTCCTTTGCTTTCCCTTACCATTCCCTTAGCATCCTCTTACCATCCTCTTAGCGTACTAAGAGAATGCTAAGGGAATAGCTGTGTTTTAACAATGCGGTGATGAACCCTTATGATAGCGTTTACCTTAATTTTTAGGCATGCATGCAAAAGAGTGTCAGTCTGTCAGTTTTAAAGGATTTTTCTTCTTAACTATCTGATAATCTATTTGTTAATAGGCTGACAGTATGGCTGACAGTCTCAGCAAGACTGTCAGCCATACTGTCAACCATCTAACCAATTGTGTTCCAAAGAGATAAGCTCTTAAACTGACAGACTGACAGAAAAAACAGCACATTCTTTGATTTTCCTCCAGCAAATAACTTTAATTGTTCTCTGAGAGGTGGTAGAAATGGAGTATCACGGATTTTGAAAACGCTTTTATACCGCTTCTGAATTGCTTGTAATTCGTTTCTGTTTTGCTTGCATTTCATTTTTGAAATGCTTGTATTTCATCTGCGAAATGCTTGCAATTCATCCGGGGTTCTCTTTATCTACGCGGCTCCCTTTTTTGCGCTTCACATCGTGTTATGACAAAATAAAGCCTCCCCTTTTGGATATTTTCTCACCTTTTATTATTTTTGCGCTGGAATACAGGGACTTCTTTTTTTTTGATGTCTTTGCTTAAAACCTGATAACTTTAATCGAAATAGCAATATGAACAACAAATTGATGCGACTTTTTATGCTTATGGCTTCTCTATTTGGGGGGATGCAGCTGTCTGCTACCATTCCGCCCAGCGTTGTGGAGGCAACGATTGAACAACTCTCTTCTCGGGATGTGGCTCATCAGGAGATGATTGCCCGCGGTGTGAAGCAGGTGGCTAACCTGTGGCAACAGACTGATGGCGACGAGGAGGCATTTAGAAACTTCTGTCTGAACAGTTATCTGGCCGATGAGGCTG
The DNA here is from genome assembly GCA_945836915.1 of uncultured Mediterranea sp. Classification (GTDB taxonomy): domain Bacteria; phylum Bacteroidota; class Bacteroidia; order Bacteroidales; family Bacteroidaceae; genus Bacteroides. The sequence goes on along the minus strand of CAMAMO010000008.1, from coordinate 4,584 downwards.
AGAAGGAACAGATTTTCTTGAAAATCAGTGACTATATGGAGGGCATTCAGGGCTACTATAACTCCATGTTGCTCCGCCTGCAGCGACACTTCTCACTCGATACCGGTCCGTTGCACCGCATCGATGAGATGTTTGCCGCCTTCTCTCCCTCGTCGCACCTTACAGACGACCTCTATGCCTCTAAAATAGCCTTTTTTGTGGCCCTCAACTTCCCCAAACTCACCTTGGCTGAGAAGGAACAGCTGGGCGATGACCGTAAAGCGTGGGCCTATGCCCGTATGGGTGACCTCTTTACCGACCGTATTCCGGCTGATATCCTGCAGGCAGAGGCCAGTGTGCTGAGCGACGTGGAGCTCTATATCGCCAACTATAACATCTACATGGGTCACCTGCGCAACAACAAGGGCGAGGCGCTCTTCCCCGAAGAGATGCGCCTGCTGAGCCACTGGAACCTGCGTGACGAGATCAAAGCAGACTATGCCCTGGGCGCCAAGGGACTGGAGAAGCAACAGATGGTCTATGAGGTGATGAAGCGTATCATTACGCAGGAGATTCCGGCTGCTGTCATCAATAGCGACCAGTATGAGTGGAATCCCTTGACCAACCAGTATTGGCAGAGTGGGGTAGAACAAGCCGCTGCACCCGAGGGGGCTATGCGCTACCAAAAGCTGCTTGACTGCTTCCATGCCAAACAGCGTGAGGATGCCGTTGTGGGCACTACCTACATCGACCGTAAGTTCAATGACCTGATGGAAATCTCTGTAGAGGATGCCGAGCGTCTGTTCGACTCTTTTCTCACCGCCCCTGAACTGAAAGAGGTGGGCAAACTGATCCGCAAACGTTTAGGACGCAAGCTTCAACCCTTTGACATCTGGTATGACGGCTTTAAGACCCGCAGTCAGTTGGACGAAGAGGAACTGAGCCGACAGACCCGCGCCCTCTATCCTAACGCTGAGGCAGTAGAACGCGACCTGCCGGAGATTCTGAAGAAATTGGGTTTCACTCCCGAACGAGCCGACTACCTGGCCAGCAAAATCAGTGTGGATGCCGCTCGCGGATCAGGACATGCCTGGCCATCGCGCATGAAGGGCGACAACTCGCGCTTGCGCACCCGTATCGCAGCTGGCGGCATGGATTACAAGGGCTACAATATTGCCATCCACGAGTTTGGCCATAACGTGGAGGAGACCATCTCGCTCTACGACGTTGATTATTACCTGTTGGCTGGCATTCCTAACGATGCGTTTACCGAGGCGTTGGCCTTTATCTTCCAGCACCGCGACCTTGAACTGCTGGGCATCACCAATGACAACCCTGAAAGTGAAGCGCTGGAACTGCTTGACCGCGTGTGGGGGCTTTACGAAATCTGCGGCGTATCGATGCTCGATATCTCGGTATGGAAGTGGATGTATGCCCATCCCAACTGTACGGCAGAGGAGCTGCGTGATGCGGTTATTGACTTGGCCAAGGGGCTGTGGAACCGTTACTACGCACCCGTTTATGGAATCAAAGACTCTCCCTTGTTGGCCATCTACTCACACATGATTTCCTATCCGCTCTATCTCTCTGCGTATGCCTTCGGCCATATCATCCAGTTCCAGATTGAGGATTACCTCAAGGGAAAGGATTTTGCTACGGAGGTTAGCCGTATCTACAGCCAGGGACGTCTGACACCCAACGTCTGGATTCAGAAGGCCACAGGGCGTGACCTTACGGCAGAGACGATGCTCACCGCTCTGCGTGAAGTGCTGAAGAGGGTGAAGTGAAATCTCTCATCACATAAAAAAGAGGAGAACCCACAGGGCCTCCTCTTTTTTATGTGATGTCCAACCGAATTAGATGGAGAGTGTGCGGAGCACGTTAACCAATTCGCGGTTGATGGGTTTATCGTTCTTAATGGCTTTGTTGAAGGGGACGTAAACCACCTGGTCGTTCTCGATGCCAATCATTACGTTACGTTGGCCTTCCATCAAGGCCTCGATGGCAGCGGCACCCAGTCGGCTGGCCAGAATACGGTCGTGAGCCGTGGGGCGTCCGCCGCGTTGCAAGTGGCCTAAGATGGTGACACGTACATCGTATTGCGGGTATTCGTTCTTGACGCGCTCTGCAAAGTGCATCGCTCCACCGGTAATTTCACTTTCGGCTACCAGTACGATGCTACTGTTCTTTGACTTACGGAAGCCGTTCTTGATGAACTCCTCCAGCTGGTCCACCTCCGTGTTGAACTCCGGGATAATGGCTGCTTCAGCGCCCGATGCAATCGCTCCGTTCAGCGCAAGGAAGCCGGCGTCGCGGCCCATGACTTCAACGAAGAAGAGGCGCTCGTGTGAGGTGGCTGTATCGCGAATCTTATCGACAGCGTCAAGAATGGTGTTCAGGGCTGTGTCGTAACCAATCGTGGTGTCGGTGCCATAGAGGTCGTTATCAATGGTACCGGGCAGGCCGATACAGGGTATGTCGAACTCGTCTGCAAAGATACGCGCACCGGTCAGCGAGCCGTCACCGCCAATCACTACCAAGGCATCGATACCCTCTTTCTTCATGTTGTCGAAAGCAATCTGTCGGCCCTCGGGGGTTTGGAACTCCTTGCATCGAGCGGTTTTAAGGATGGTACCACCCAACTGGATGATGTTACTTACATTCTGGCTCTTGAAATCCTTGATTTCGCCAGTTACCAATCCCTTGTAGCCACGGTAGATACCTTTTACTTGCAAGCCGTTATAGATAGCGGCACGTGTCACGGCACGGATGGCTGCGTTCATTCCCGGGGCGTCACCTCCAGAGGTGAGTACGCCAATACATTTGATAGTTGCCATATCAATCTATTATTTGTCTATTATATTCTGTTCAAAAATAGCCTCTCTGCCAAAGGTTTGTTTACTTTGTCGGGTACAAAGATAGTGCAAGCCAAGAAAAATACCAAAAAATCAGCAGGCATATTTTCGCTTTTTCTACAACAATCGTGTTCGCTTTCACTCCTCTTGCTGGATAGCTTGCTCAACCTGCTCCATCAGCCACTTCGGGGTGGAGGTGGCGCCACAGATGCCTATGGAGGAAACACCCTTCAACAGGCTGAAGTCAATCTCGGCCGCATCGTCGATGAGGTGAGAGTTGGGGTTGACACGGAGGCATTCGTTGAAGAGTATCTTGCCGTTACTGCTCTTCTTGCCGCTGACGAAGAAAATCAGGTCGTGAGCGGCGGCAAACTGGCGGATGTTGGGGATGCGGTTGGCTACCTGGCGGCAGATGGTATCGTAGTACTCGAAGCTGACGTTGGGCGAGATGTGCGCTTGGATATACTCTACAATACGGCCAAACTCGTCGAGCGACTTGGTGGTTTGTGAGTAGAGACGGATGCTGCGGCTGAAATCCAACCGCTTGGCCTCTTCCAATTTCTCGATGACGATTGCCTTGCCAGCAGTCTGACCTACCAAACCAAGCACCTCGGCATGGCCGTTTTTGCCGTAGATGACAATCTGCTTGTTGGGATCATCTTCCAGCAGGTGCTCTTGCTTAATCTTCTTTTGTAGCCTGAGCACTACGGGGCAGGTGGCATCGATAATCTCGATGTGGTTCTGGCGTGCCAGGTCGTAAGTCTCAGGCGGTTCACCATGGGCACGTAGCAGCACCTTCACATGGTGCAGTTGGCGCAGTTGGTCGTGGTTGATGGTAATCAACCCCATCTTCTCCAGCCGCTCCACCTCGCGGTTGTTGTGTACAATATCGCCCAGGCAGTAGAGGGTACCTCCCTTGGCCAGTTCCTCCTCGGCCTTTCTGATGGCGGTGGTTACTCCAAAGCAGAAGCCTGAGCCGCTGTCTATCTCAATATGTCTCTCCATCTTACTGCGGATTGGTTTCAGGGTTTTTGTGCTCGTTCGGCATCTCGTCAAATCCCGTGAGACGTTTGAACTGTGAAGCCAGCCACTCCTTCTGCTCGGCAATGGTCAGATGGCTGTTGTCCAGTAACAGGGCGTCTTCAGCTTGGCGTAGAGGGCTCGTCTCGCGGTTTTGGTCGATGTAGTCGCGCTGTTTTACATTCTCCAGGATGGACTCGAAGTCAGCCTCCTCTCCCTTGGCCTTCAGCTCGTCGTAGCGGCGCTGGGCGCGGATTTCAGGCGATGCGGTTACGAAAATCTTCAGTTCAGCGTCGGGGAAGACGGTTGTGCCAATATCACGGCCGTCCATCACGATGCCCTTTGCCTTGCCCATCTCCTGCTGCTGCTTCACCATCGCTTCGCGTACAAAGGGTAGGGCGGCTACAATGCTGACGTGGCTGGAGACCTCCATGGTACGGATGCGTTGCTCCACGTTCTCCCCATTTAAATAGGTATCAGGGCGACCCGTCTGCGGGTTTAGCTTGAAACTGATTTGGATGGTAGGAATAGCGGCAGCGAGGCGCTCCTCATCCACCTGCTTCTCATTGAAAAGCCCCTGCTGCAGGCAGTAGAGGGTAACCGCACGGTACATGGCGCCGCTGTCAATGTAGATATATCCAATCTCTCTGGCCAAGTCCTTGGCCATGGTGCTCTTCCCGCATGAGGAAAAGCCGTCGATAGCAATTGTAATCTTTTTCATTTATAACTT
>CAMAMO010000007.1 GCA_945836915.1 uncultured Mediterranea sp. | reverse complement strand
CAGAGATGAAAGAATGTCCGCGATGCGGCAGCCACAACATCGATAAACTGCAACGTATCACGGGCTATCTGGTTGGAACTACTGAACGTTGGAACAGAGCTAAACTGGCGGAATTAAATGACAGAGTGGTCCACAAGTAGTATTCGCCTGCTCGATATCAGGTACGGGACCTCGGTCGATGGTATTGGGCTTCGCACCTCGCTCTACTGCGCGGGGTGCGAACACCACTGTGTGGGGTGCCATAACCCCCAGTCATGGGATGAGCAAGGTGGCGAGGCTGTAGCCATAGAGACCCTGTTTCACCTAATCGTAGAGGCCGACATGAACGTGACCTTCACGGGCGGTGACCCCATGCTGCATCCCGAAGGCTTCACACAGTTGGCACGGCTCATCAAGAGCCAGACAGATAAGAGCATCTGGTGCTACACCGGTTACCGCTTTGAGCAGCTGTTGCTTCACCCCGCTCGAAGGGCGTTGGTGCAGCTATGTGACGTGATTGTCGATGGGCCTTACATCGAAAGCCAGCGCGACCTCAGCCTCCACTTCCGTGGCAGCCGCAACCAGCGGATCATCGATGTAGCGCCGTCCCTGCAGAGCGGTAACATCTCTTTGGTATCCCTGAATATTGACCGCTTTTAAATCCTCCACCCCACTTCATCGCCGTCGTTTTCTGAGACGCGGAGCAGCGTCATGGGGGCGTAGCCGCAGATTTTGCGGAAGTCGGCCGATAGACATTCCAAAACGCCTCACGTATCAGGTTCTCCACCTCACGCTCCTCCTCAGGGAGCTCTCTGCGAATCATATACTTCTCCATTTCAGACAAAAATTTGGTTCTTACTGCCTGCAAAGATAGCGCATCTATCAGAAAGGGTGATGTAAAAAACCGACTACTCGCTGAAATCTACCGCGCGGTTGATGTAGTCGTTGAAGGGCTTGACGGTTCTGAACAGCTCGGCTACCCGTTCGGCCAGATGGGGCTGGAGGAGGAAGGCGTCATCGAACGTAGTCAGTAAGGTGTAGCTCTTCAGCCGCATGAAGTCGGCGTAGGGGGCATCGGCAGGGTACTCCTTAGGCACCCGCTTCAGGGCACCATCCATGTCGAGCGTAAAGCATGGGTCAGCCACATCGAGCACCGATGATTTAAACTCCTCCCAGCCGAAGCTGATGTCCTCGCGCAGCATCTTAATGACCCGCGGTTCGTAGCAGTAGTTGCCGGCAGCCAGCATGTGAGCATGAGGGTAGCCGCTACCCCCACCGGTACCCACATGGAAGTAGTAGCCCGCATGCATCGACCGCTTGCCACCCTTCGAGAGGAAGGCGCCGAAGTGGGTCTTGTAGGGCGACTTATCCAGACTGAATCGGGTATCGCGATAGATACGGTAGGTGCAATCCTTGACGGAGAGCCGGGCGATATCCTCGTCATAGGAACCGATAGTCCGTATCAACTCCTCGCAAAAGGCATTCCAGCGCTGCATCACCGCCTCATAGCGTCCCTTATTGGCCGTAAACCATTCGCGATTGTTATGCGCATCCAGATCGCGCAGAAAGTGTAATATCTCTTTCATCTTATTATATCTAAGTGAGTGTACCAAAATAGGCTGATTAAGCGCACAAAGATATGAAAATAATTGCTAACTTTGCCACGGAATGAAAAAATACATAGATATGATGAACCATTGTTATCGATGCTGGTGGGGGTTAGCTTGTGCCTTCTGCCTGTTGAGCCTCGGCCTGCGGGCGGAGGATTTTTCGCGTGTGGATACCTTGGCCCGATGGGCGGCAGAGAAGGTCTTCTCGTCGGCCGTCAAGGCGGAGTGGATTGGAGATACGCATCAATTTTGGTATAAGAACAAGGAGCGCAGCGGCGAATGCTACTACCTGGTGGATGCCGACAGCCGTGAAAAGAAGCGGTTTGCCCACTGGGAGGAGCTGAAACAGGTAGTGCCTGTCTTGGCTGATCAGCCGACAAAAACCACTGAGCGAGAGAAGCGATATAGTGAGAAGGACGAAGAGGAGAAGAGAGTCACTTCGCCCGATGGCCGCTGGGTGGCCTTTGTACGCGACCATAACATCTTCCTGGCCCCTGCCTCTGAGGGGAAAAAGGCCGAGGAGGTGGCCCTGACACGCGATGGCTCAACCGGATGCTACTACGAAGCCGACCTCATCTGGTCGCCCGACTCGAAGAAGATTGCCGCCCTCAAGACCCGCTCGGCCGTCTGCCGACGCATTCCGCTACTCGAATCGGCCCCTCAGAAGCAGTTGCAACCCCTCCTCCACTGGCGCGACTATGCCAAACCGGGTGACGTGCTGCCTGTATCGCTGCCGGCCCTGATTGATGTGGAGGCCAGAAAACAGATTCCGCTCGATACGCAACCCTATGAAAACCAGTTCTATCTCTACCTGACGGGCTGGCGGAGTGATAGCCGTAGCTTCACCTTCGAGTTCAACCAGCGTGGCCATCAGCGCTATATCGTGGCCGAGGTAGATGCCTTGCGGGGCACCATCCGTGCGTTGGTTGATGAGCAATCGGCCACCTTCATCTCTTACATCGACAACTTCCGCTACGACCTGAAGGATGGAGCCGAGATGCTCTGGATTTCTGAGCGCGACGGCTGGCGCCACCTCTACCGGATGGATGGTGTAACCGGCCAGGTGAAGAATCAGGTGACGCACGGCCAGTGGGTGGTACGCCAGGTGATGCATGTCGATACCCTGAAACAACAGGTCTATTTCATGGCCTCTGGCCTCCATAAGAAGGAGGACCCCTATAATAAGCACCTCTGCCGTGTAGGGTTCGACGGCAAAGGGTTCGAAGAGCTAACCCCCGAGAATGGCAACCACCTCATCACCTTCTCTGCCGACAAGCGCTACTACGTTGATGTCTATTCGCGTCCCGATCTGCCTCCCGTCTCGCAGCTGCGCCTGGTGGGCGAGAAGGAGCCGCTGATGGCGCTGGAGCGTTGCGACATCTCCGACCTGCTACAAGCCGGCTGGACCATGCCCGAGGTGTTCTGCGCCAAGGGGCGTGACGGCAAGACCGATATCTGGGGTACCATCTACCGCCCTACCCATTTCGACCCCTCGCGCCGATATCCCGTGATTGAGCAGATTTACGCCGGTCCTCACGACTCACACGTCAACAAATCGTTCCAGCCCGTCACCTGGTGTGTCTCCTCGCTGGCCGAGTTGGGCTATATCGTAGTCTGCATCGACGGTATGGGCACCAATAACCGCTCGAAGGCATTCCATGATATCTGCTGGAAGAACCTGAAGGATGCCGGTTTCCCCGACCGCAAGCTCTGGATTCAAGCCGCTGCGGCCAAGTACCCGGCTATGGACACCACGCGCGTAGGAATTTACGGTTGGTCGGCTGGCGGACAGAATGCCATGGCCGCCCTGTTATGGCACGGCGACTTCTACAAGGCTGCCGTAGCGCTCTGTGGCTGTCACGACAACCGGATGGATAAGGTGTGGTGGAACGAGCTCTGGATGGGTTATCCCATTGATGAATCGTATAGCCGTAGCTCCAATGTAGATAACGCCCACCTGCTCAGCAATCCGCTGTTGCTTATCAACGGCGAGCTGGACGATAATGTCGATCCGGCCTCCACGCTGCAGGTGGTCGATGCACTCATCAAGGCCGACAAGCCCTTTGAGCAGCTCTACCTGCCCGGCAAGGGGCATAACTTAGGCGCCCCATACATCCTACACCGTATCTACAACTTCTTTAACCGCCAGTTTCAGAAGTAATATCCCAAGCCTATTACCTCACAATTTATAGATTAACTATGTCTGCAAACGAGACCTACATCGAACGGAGAAGCCGCTTGAAAACCACCTTGGGCCACGGACTGTTGCTCTTCTTAAGCAATGCGCTTCAGCGAGGCCATGCAGGTATTATTTAATCCCAACACTCGATATCGGCCTCATCCTTGGGCATCATGTGGCGACGGAACTGGGGCTCCTGACCTTGCCGCTTCTGCTCAAGGTAGTTACGCAGCAGGGCGAAGGCCTTGGGCGAGAGGCGGATGATGGCGATGAGGTTGACAACGGTCATCACCCCCATGGCCAAATCCACGAAACACCAGGCGGTCTGCAGGGTGACCAGGGCGCCAACCATCACCATACCTCCGGTGAAGAGACGGAACAGATGGATAGCCCATGGTTTCTTCGTAATGAAGCGGATGTTGGTCTCGCCATAGAAATAGTTGGCGATGATGGTGCTGAAGGCGAAGAGGAAAATCGCTGCCGTCAGGAAAAGCCCTCCGGCTGCTCCTACATGCTGCTCCATGGCGCGCTTGGTGAGGAGGATGCCGTCATCGCCTCCGTTATAGAGACCGGAGAGGAGGATGATAAAGGCGGTACAGCTGCATATCAGCAGGGTATCGACAAAGACGCCGAGCGACTGAAGCAAACCCTGCTTGACGGGATGCGAGGTGTGAGCGATGGCAGCAGCGTTGGGGGCACTGCCCTCGCCGGCTTCGTTACTGAAGAGACCGCGCTTCACACCCTGAAGGATGGCCGCTCCTACCGCTCCGCCCAGCGCTTGTTCAAATCCGAAGGCGCTGCTGACGATCAGCTTGATGATGGCTGTAAACTCAGAGATATTCCAAACGATGATGACCAAAGCCAGGATGATATAGCCCAGCGCCATGAAGGGCACCACCATACTGGCGAAATGGGAGATGCGACGTACGCCGCCAAAGATGATAAAGAGGGTGGCTACCGTAAGGACGAGACCTACGCTGCTACTGCTCACCCCCATCGCATCGCTCAAAGCGTCGCAGAGGGTGTTGCTCTGAACCACCTGATTGGCGATGCCGAAGGTGATAGTGATAAGCACGGCGAAGAGCACTCCCATCCATTTGCAATGGAGGCCGCTCTGCATATAATAGGCTGGTCCGCCATAAAACGACTCCTTGCCACGGCGCTTGTAGAGCTGGGCCAAAGTGGACTCCACAAAAGCGGTGGCCGCTCCGAACATGGCCATCACCCACATCCAGAACACGGCGCCAGGTCCGCCAATAAAGATGGCGGAGGCTACACCAGCCAGATTGCCGGTACCCACACGGCTTGAGAGCGAAACGGCAAAGGCGTGGAAAGAGCCTATCTTCTTCACCCCCGCATCAGCAACGGCCTCGCACTGATCCGGAGCAGAGGAACCACGGGTCACAGGCTTGTTGATTACCACTCGCCACATGTCGCGAAGCAGCAGGAACTGCAGTCCGCGACCACGCCAGCTGAAGTAGAGCGCACAGAAAACTAAAATAACGATGACCACGTAGGTCCAAAGGAAATCGCTAACCAACTGTGTGGCATCGACCAGATTTGAGAGAATTTGGCTCATTGCTTTCGTGATTGATATAAATAATCCGCTTAATTGGGGCAAAGTTAACTATTTTTTCGAAAAACAGATGCAATAAATCACTATCTTGTGCGTTTATTAGGGTAAATAAGAGGATAAATGGCATTCTAAAACGATTAGAATAGCATCCGAATTTGATTTAAATAGTATTCTAAAACGAAATGAAAATGATTGAAATGAAGAAAAATGGCTTTTTACTTTGGGCTTGCAGCCTCTGTCTGACCCTGACGGCAGTGACCTTTACCGCCTGCGATGTAGATGATGATAACGACTATCACCTGATCCGCCCCACAGCGTTGGTGACGGTCTATCCCGCTGAGGATAGTTTCACCATGCAACTGGATGATGAAACGGTGCTGATTCCTACCAACAAGAAGGCCTCACCCTTTGGGGAGAAGATTGTCAGAGCCTTGGTCAACTACATAGAGGTGAACGGCGACCAGGTGCAGGGCCGAGCCGCTACCAAGCAGCACTACGTGCAGGTCAACTGGATGGATAGCATCCGCACCAAGATGCCCGTGGTGGCCAACGAAGCGTTCGACGCCGAGCCCTACGGTGATGACCCCTTAGAGATTGTCAACGACTGGACCACCGTGGCCGAGGATGGTTTCCTGACGCTCCGCATCCACACCCGCTGGAACCATGGCGCCCGCCACGACATCAACCTGATCAGCGGCCTCAACCCCGAAGACCCGGACGAACTGACCCTGCTGCACAACGCCCATGGCGACACCCAGGGGCCCCTGAGTGATGCCCTCGTAGCCTTCAACCTCAACCAACTCTGGCCCAACGTGACCGAGAAGAAGAACATCAAGTTGAAGTGGACCTCGTTCAGCGGCGAAAAATCGACCGAGTTCTCACTGAAGATGCACGCCAACTAACCCGCAAGGCGGTGAGCATACTGGACCGACTGATACACCCTACCGACCACGAAGCCAAACTGCTTCAGGCGGTACAAAGGGGCGACAGAGCCGCAACCGAGCGGTTCTATCGCCTCTATGTGCGTTACGTCACCGCCCTCTGCTCACGCTACATCACCGACGACGAAGACCTGAAGGACCTTATTCAGGAAATCTTCATCAAACTCTTCACCACCATCGCCCACTTTGATTACCGTGGTGAGGGGTCGCTCAAGGCCTGGATAGGGCGCATCGCCCTCAACGAAACCATCTCCTACATCCGGCAGAAACGCCGCATTGAAACGGTTTCGCTGGAGGTGATGCCCACCGAGGAGGAGATGCCCGACGAGGAACTACCCACGGAGCAGGTGCCCACCGAGGTGCTCTACCGCTTCATCCGCGAACTGCCCGAGGGGTATCGCACGGTATTCAACCTCTTCGTCATCGAGGGGAAGAGCCATAAAGAGATAGCCCAACTGCTGGGCATCAAAGTCAACACCTCCACCTCGCAATACTACAAGGCGAAGGCACTACTCGCACAAAAAATCAACGATTACATCACCTCAAACTCCATCTGAAGATATGAAAAAGCATTGGATAGACGATCTGCGCAACCGCTTGGGCCACTATGAAACGGAGGCTCCCGAAGGGGTATGGAGCTCCATCAGCGAGCGGCTCTATGGTGCCGCCGCTCCTATGGATGGCCACTTGAACGTTGCTCCCAAGCAGCGGAAACAGGCCGCCACCATCTGGCTGATACCCACAGGCATTGCCGCCACGATCGCCCTTCTGGCCCTGTTGTCATACCCCTTCCTGCACCACGAGGAGCCGAGCCTGCCAACCCTGCCAACTCTGGCGCAAGAGGTGCCCGCCGCCCAGCAGCAGATCATGGAGCAAGAGGCGATAGAACACCCCACGTCCCCGCTGAACAATAGCTCAGAGCAGTCCACCTCCTCGGCTGAAAGCCAAGCTGGTGCCTTCACTTCTGCATCTGAAAAACAAGCCGTCGGTTCCACTTCCCCCATTGAAGAAAAAGCCAGCGCGCCCACTTCTACAACTGAAAAGCAAGTAGTCGCCCCTTCTTCTGCGTTCAGCGATAACCCAGAGCAGCCCTCTTCCTCTGCAGGAGACAAAGTCACTTCCCCCTCACCCCATAGCCCCTCCCGTCGTTGGGGAGAAACGACCATCGCTACAACCCCTCGCGGAGCCAGGCGCCACGCACGCTGGTCGTTGAGTGCCAGCGCCTCGGGAGGTATAGGTTCGAACAGCAACCTCCATTCACGCGAAGGGGTACTGATGCTCTCAGCCCCCTCAAACTATCACACCACCTGGGCCGACAGCCCCCTGTTAGGTATCGGCCTGATGAACCGCGGTGAGGAGGTTCACAGCGAATACAAGCACCACCTCCCCCTACGTTTCGGACTGAATGTAGCCTTCTACCTCTCTCCCCGCTTGGCAGTGGAGAGTGGTCTCAGCTACACCCGTCTCACCTCCGACCACACTGAAGGCAGCTATCACAGCTACCATACCACAACGCAGAAGATCGACTACCTCGGCATCCCGCTCAAGCTGAAGTACCAGTTCCTTAGCCTCAACCGCATCGCTCTCTATGCCTCAGCCGGCGCCATGGCCGAGCAGTGCATCTCGGGCAAAGCCACCACGCAGTACGTCATCCAGCAAAAGGCGCAGCAAACGGAGAAACAGAACCTCACCTCGCGCCCCTTGCAGCTCTCCGCGCAAGCCGCATTAGGCGTAGAGTATCACTTCATTGACCGCTTCTCCCTCTTTGCCGAGCCCGGTGTGGGCTACTATTTCGATGACCGCTCCTCCCTGGAAACCATCTACCAGATGCGCCCCTTTAACTTCAACCTCAACCTGGGGATTCGGTTTAAGCCAGGGAAAAGATAATATTTGGTACCCTGTCCTCATGGGTAAAGAGGGCTATCCACAGCTGTGGATAGCGTTAGCCACTCTAGTGGATAGATTTATCCACAGTAGTGGATAGACTTAGTCACAGAAGTGGATAGCCTAAAACCTCTTGCAAAACAGGTAAAGAAAAAGGGTACACCGCTAAGTGTACCCTTTTATTTTAGTTTCCTTTTAAGAATTACTCCTTGATGTTAGGCTCCTCCAAGCCGAGGCCTTTCTTCTTATCTACCGCCTTCAGTACAAAGCCGAGAATCAGAGCGGCTACGCCAAGGCTGGCTAACATCACCAACGGGGCGGTGTAGTCGTAAGATACGGCAGCCTCCTCAGGCGTAATGGTACCTGCCTCCAAGCTGGCAACCAGCTCGGGATTGGTCTTGTCGAGTACCTTACCAATCAGCATGGGGAAGAGCCAGAGACCGATGTTCTGAATCCAGAATATCAAGGCATAGGCACTACCGATAATCTTGGCGTCAACCAGCTTGGGAACGCTGGGCCACAGCGAGGCGGGTACCAGAGAGAAGCTGGCACCGAGCACCAGGATGGTGAGGTAAGCGATAACCACACCGCCTACGCCGCTACCCTTGAACATGGGGAGGATGAAGGCAAAGGTGAGGTGACAGAAGATGAGCAGCAGCGAACCGATAACCAGCATGGATGCAGCCTTACCCTTATGGTCCACGTAGTTACCCAGGATGGGCGTGATACCTACAGCCAGCAGGGGGAAGACAGCAAAGACGGTCTCAGCGCTCTGACGCATGTAACCCATGTAGCAGAAGATAACCAGCGACACAGCAGCCAGTACCAGCAGGCCGTTCTTCATAGCGGCCTTCTTGCTGAAGTTGCTGGCGAAGGCGGCAGCGGCTACCACCAGCATGATAACGTACTGGATGATGGTAACGGTATTAGTGGCCCAGAAAGAGTCGGCAGGCAGCTCGGTAAAGGTGAGGTTGCACTGCAGCATATTAACGGCATACTTCTGGAAGGGGAAAATGGCTGAGTAATAGAGCACGCAGAGCAGGGCAACCAACCAGAAGCCACTGCTGGAGAGGATAGCTCCAAGGTCGCTGATCTTGAAGGGGTCGTCCTTCTCTTCAGCCTCGCCAGTCTGCTCGTCGAGCTTCTTGTCCATGAAGAAATAGACAATGAACATGATGAGGGCAATCATCAGCAGCACCACGCCGAAAGCGACCGAACGAGATACATCAATCACCCCACCCCACTTAGCGAACATAGGCGAGAAAATCATACAGGTAGCGACACCCAGACGGGCCAAAGCCATTTCGGAACCCATAGCCAAAGCCATCTCACGGCCCTTGAACCACTTGACAATACCGCGAGATACGGTAATACCGGCCATCTCGACACCACAACCAAAGATCATGAAGCCTACGGCAGCAAACTTGGCAGAGGCGGGCATCCCTTCATAGAAGGGGGAGATACCCAACTCGTCAAAACCGGGGATATAGTTAAGGTGAGTAGTGAACCACTGCTCCAGACCGCTGCCCTGGAAGCCGTCGGCTACGGCATACCACTTGATGCAGGCACCGATGAGCATCACTACGCCAGAGAGCAGTGCGGTGAAGCGCACACCCATCTTATCGAGGATGATTCCGGCAAAAATCAGGAAGAAGACGAAAACGTTGAGGAAGGTTTCAGAACCCTGCATCGTACCGAAGGCAGTAGAGTCCCAGCCGCGGGTAGAGAGCATCAGGTCTTTGATAGGCGAAAGGATGTCCATGAAGATGTAGGAACAGAACATGGCAAACGCCAAGAAGAGGAGCACGGTCCAGCGTACACCGGCTGAGTCGCGCAAGGTTTGGGTGATTTTTTCGTTCGTAGTCATATCGGATATAAGTTTTAAATAGTACGTGTCTATAGATAGGGGTCTATAACAAGGTAAAACGGGACTGCATAAAGTTCATACTCTATGCAATCCCGTTATCTTAGTCTCTTTAATCAGGTGAATCTGACATTACTCAGCAGAATCAGCAGCCGGTCATTCAGCGGAAGTTTCAGCGGCAGGAGTTTCAGCTGCAGGAGTTTCAGCTGCAGGAGTTTCTGTGGCAGGAGCGTTCTGACCCATAGGGAGGGTGTAGGGGTTGGTCTTCTCCTCTTGCTGAGCTTGTTCCAGAATGACGTCGCCCTGTGTGCTGGTCTTGCCGGTGAGGGTGTAAGCGGAAACAATGCTGAACACCACCATGCAGGCTGCCAGTGTCCAAGTGGCCTTTTCCAGAAAATCGGTGGTCTTACGCACACCCATAATCTGATTGGATGAAGCGAAGCCTGAAGCCAGACCGCCACCCTTCGAATTCTGAATCAATACGATGAAGCACATCAGCAGTGATACAATCACCATCAAAATAATCAATAATAAATACATTTTTTATTCTTTAGTTTTAGCGTTAATAATCAATTTCTCCAAAAATCTGATTTGGTCTGCAAAGTAAGCGTTTTTTTTTGGATTTTTCAAACTTAATTTCTTTAATATTTCATGTGCCTTCTCATATCGCCCCTGTTTAACGTAAATTTTGGCTAATGTCTCGGTAAAACAGCCGTTTTCGCCCTCTTCAGTTGACAATTCAGGTTCAAGAGACTCAGTTTTCGAAATCTCCACATCAGTGGGGGATAAACGCTCGTCGCTAACCAGACGTTCCTCGGTGACCAAAGGTGCCTCGGTCATCATACGCCCCTCGGTAATCAAAGGTCCATCGGTATCCAGACGTTCCTCATTAACCGACTGCAGGAAGGCATCAATCAAGGGTATCTCCCCACCCAGGGCCTCGCCCTCTTCAGCCGGGGACTGACTCATCAGGTAGTTGGTGTAGTCCACGCCGTAGTCCAGGGTAGTACTATCAGACTCCTCTTCCGGCAAGGTGGAGAGGTAGGCGTTAATGAGCGAGAGGGTGCGGTCAGCTGCAAAGTCTTCGGGGTGGGTGTCATCCGTTGGACCACCCCGGCGCTGAGGTTGCAGTTGGTATTTGCTTCCTTCGATGAGGTAGAAGAAGGCTTTTCTATCGGCTACCAACAGAGCGGAACGGCGCAACTCATCGTGAAACGAGGGGTCGCGCAGCAGGTAGAGGTTCTTGAGCAACAGCAAACGGAGGGTCTGGAAATAGGGGTAGCGCGACAGCTGGGTACGCAGTTCGTAGAGCGTGTCGCGGTTCAACTCCTCGGGATGGTCTATCCACTGTTGCAGTAGGGACGTATTCATGCGTTACCAATTAGCCACAGTGGCGTTGAAAATCTGTTCGGTAATATCCTTGACCATCACGGTAATCAACTCGTCCTGCACCTGGGTAAGCAGCTTGGAGGAGTCGTAGGTCTGGAAGGCAGAGAACTTCTGCTCAAAGTCCTCTTCGTGATTGGTGTTGTTGGTGTAGCGCACGTTGATGGTGAGCGTAAGTTTCACCTTGGATGAGAAGCCGCTGGCATCGACCGACTCGTTGTACTGGTTGTAGCCGGTAATCTCGCCATCAATCTCCAGATCACCGCCGCTCTTGACCATCTGCAGGCGGGTCTGCTGGATAAACATATCCTTCAGTTTCTGATTAAACTCGATAGCCAACGGGGCATAGACATACTCCGCCTGGTTTTGGAAGGTGGCGATAGAAACGGTCTTCACCTTGGTGTAGTCGATGGAGCTGATGGGGGCCAAACCCATGGAGATGCGGCAGCCGCTCAGCAGCAGGGGGGTGAGCACCAAAAGGGCCCAACGGACTATTTTATTATTCCAATCCATATTCCTTGATTTTGCGATAGAGGGTACGTACTGAGATTTCCAACTCTTTGGCGGCAGCGGTGCGCCGGCCACGATTGCGCTGCAGGGCGCGGATGATGGCTTCACGGTTGACTTCGCTGATAGCCTTCGGACTATCCTCGTCATACGATGGCTCCTCATTGCGGAGGGTTTCGTAAGCGGTGGCATCCTGAATCTCGCCATTTTTTATGGAGGAGACATTGCTGTGCGCCGAAGGTCCTTCGTGCAGCGTGGGGTGAATGATGGTAGGCACGTTGGCCTCCTCCTTACCAGAGGGATAAGCGGACTGCACCACAGGATGGGTATAATCGAGGTAATTGCCTGAAGTGGCAGCGGCAGGGTTGTGCATCATGGGGTGGTTACCACCTCGATCGGAGAGGGCATCAACCCGTTGACGCAATTCGCTCACCTCATGGCGCAGGTCGAAAATCACTTTATAGAGTATTTCGCGTTCATTATCCAAAGCCTGATGGTCGGTACCGAAAAGCATCGGGAGCTGCGGACCGCGGGGCGACGAGGGTAGGTAGTGCTTGAGGATATCGCCAGAAATCTCACGGGCGGTCTCAATAATGGAGATCTGCTCAGTGATGTTCTTCAGCTGGCGCACATTGCCAGGCCAGCCGTAGGCCAAAAGCATCCGCTTGGCCTCGTCGGTCAACTGGATGGCAGGCATATGATACTTCTCAGCGAAGTCTGAAGCGAATTTGCGGAAGAGCAGAGCTACATCCTCACCACGTTCGCGCAAAGGGGGTATCTGGATGGGTACTGTACTGAGGCGGTAGTAGAGGTCGCTGCGGAAGCGCCCCTCCATGATGGCTTTGTCGAGGTTGACGTTTGTGGCAGCCACGATGCGAACGTTAGTCTTCTCCACCTTAGAGGATCCGACACGCATGTATTCGCCATTCTCAAGCACACGCAGCAGGCGGGCCTGTGTAGGCATGGGCAGTTCGCCCACTTCGTCGAGGAAGATGGTTCCCCCATCGGCCTCGGCAAAGTAGCCCTTACGTTCGCCAATGGCTCCAGTAAAGGCCCCTTTCTCATGGCCAAAAAGTTCGGAATCGATGGTACCCTCGGGTATGGCTCCGCAGTTCACAGCAATGTATTGGCCATGTTTACGGCGACTGTTCTGGTGGATAATCTGAGGAAAACTCTCCTTACCCACACCACTCTCTCCGGTGATAAGCACTGAAAGGTCGGTGGGGGCTACCTGCATGGCTACGTCGATGGCTCGGAGCAGGCCCTCATGATTGCCTACAATACCAAAACGCAGTTTAACCTGCTGTAAGTCTGTTTTTGCCATTCAATCAATTCTCCTCTTCTGTAGCGTCCAACTTCAGTTTATCACTATCGTCTCGTTTCTCGTAATACTGCTTGCGCAGGGGGTTGACATGACGCTCTCTGTCGCGCAGACGGTTGCGGAAGATATCGATGGCGTCATAGACGGCCTGACGGAACGAGGCTTCATCGGCCACGCCCTTGCCTGCTATGTCATACGCAGTGCCGTGAGCGGGTGAGGTACGCACTATGGGGAGGCCGGCCGTGTAGTTCACGCCGCCATCCATCGCCAACGCCTTGAATGGAGCGAGGCCTTGGTCGTGATACATGGCCAGTATGCCATCAAAATGGGTATAGTTGCCTGAGCCCATAAAGCCATCAGCGGCATAGGGTCCGTAGCATAGTACGCCCTGGCTGCGCATGGACTCGATAGCGGGACGAATAATCTGCTCCTCTTCACTGCCCAATGTGCCTTGGTCGCCAGCATGGGGATTGAGGGCAAGCACAGCGATACGGGGGGCGCTGATGTCGAAATCCACCTTGAGGGAGCGGTTGAATATGGCAAGTTTCTCCTCAATGGCCTCTTTGGTAATCGCCTGAGCAATCTGGCTTACGGGCAAGTGAGTGGTGACCAGTGCCATGCGGAAATCATCCTTCATCAGGATCATCAGGGCTTTGCGCCCCTCGCCTACCCGCTCTTCAATGTATTCGGTATGGCCAGGGAAGTGGAACTGGTCTGACTGAATGGTATGCTTGTTGATTGGTGCAGTAACCAGCACGTCAATCAGCCCGCCGCGGTACTCCTCTAAGGCGCGCTCTAAGGCGGACAGGGCAGCCTTGCCAGCTTCAGGGTCTGCTTTAGAGAGTTCCACCTTGACCTCGTCGTCACTGCAATTCACAATGCTGAGCTTGCCTGGCTGGGCATCGGCAGCCGAGTTGACGATGCTGAAATTGGTGGGTAAATCGAGGGCTTTGCGGTGATAGGCCGCCACCTTGGGCGAGCCGTAGATAATAGGGGTGCAGAGTTCACACATCATGGGTTCTGCAAAGGTTTTCAGTATCACCTCGTAGCCTATGCCGTTGATATCCCCTTGGGTGATACCAACACGTATCTTTTGATTTTCCATGTTTCCTTCTGTTTAGAGTGGTTATTACTGTTCTACTCCCTCCACCGGTATCTCGGCACTGAGGGCGTTACTGCCCGGCAGACGCAGGGTGTAGAGCGAAGCCTCCATCCGGCGTACTAGATTCCGTTTGAGCTTATCGGGAGAATAAACAAAGATTTCAGCAACGATTACGCGACCGTTAACCTCATCGACACGAGCGTGCGAGACGTAAGGGCCACCCATGAAATCGCCCTTGATGCGCCACAGACCACGGGCCTCTTGGCAGTAAGCGCCCTGCACCATGATAGGACGGACGTCGGAGAGCAGGGTATCGGTTGCCATATACATGCCTTCGCGTGCACCGGGGATATTGATAGCCATCACCGAGTCACGCTTCTGCATGAAGAACTCTTTGGTAAAAGTGCGCTTGTCGGTATAGGGATAGGAGTAAATGACGAAGTTCTGATCGCCGGTAGCCACATTGGTTGCGGCCCAAAAGAAATCCTCGCCCACCTTATAGGAAGAGAGCTCGGCAGGAACCCAGACATCACAGCCAAACATCTCCTTGACCTTGTTAGAGACAAAGTCGTTGTGCTTCTTCTCCAAGAGGGCAATCTGACGGTTCATCTCAGCGTGGGTAAAGAAATCGATGATACGCTGGCTGTACTTGGTGACGAAAGCGGCAAACTGTTCTTCATCGGGCGACTGGATGGTCAGAACCATCTGCGGTGAGGCATAGAGGTCTTTGGCGTAGCGGAACTTGGGCTGCGTGTATTTAGCGGGATCAATATCGACCACGATAATGTTGCGCAGCAGTTTGAGGGTGCCATCGTAATGTTGCGGAGCGGCATTCATGATACGGAATGAGCGCTCAGACTGAGGCAGTCCGGGGACGTCGGTATCCAGCACATTAAAGAGTGCTCGACCGGCAGGGCGTTCCCATACCTGTTGATCGACCACGACAAGTACTTCATAAGCGCGTCCGCTGACCGACTTACCGGTACATGAGGTCATCAAGGCCATCAAAGCCAGCAGACAAAAATAACTAAATTTCTTCATACAATCAGGCGTTAATTCACATTAGAACGACAAAACTACAAATAAAGGATGAAAATGGATGGCCTTCTCCTTATTAATTATAATAATATAACTATTTACACTTCGCTATTCTGTTTGGCTGTAGAGAGCATACCGCAGGCGGCAAAGATGTCTTCACCACGCGAAGCCCGGATGGTAGTGAAGAGACCATGTTGGGTGAGGTAGTCGCGGAAGGCTATCATCTGATCCATCTCCACGCCCTGTAAATCGACATTGGGGATGGCGTGAAAGCGAATCAGGTTGATACGGCAATCTATGCCTCGAAGCAGTTTGAGCAACTCCTTAGCGTGAGCGATGGAGTCGTTGACGCCCTTGAACAGGATGTACTCAAACGAGAGGCGCCGCTGCTTGCTGAAGTCGTAGTTCCTTAGCAAATCCACCATCTCAGTGATGGAGTAGGCTCTTTCAGCAGGCATCAGCTCCCGACGAATGACGGGCATGGGGGCATGCAGACTGATGGCCAGATGGCAATCGCTCTCTTCTATGAAGCGTTGTAACCCCTTGCGTAGTCCTACGGTGGAAAGGGTGATGCGTTTCGGGCTCCAACCGTAGCCGTAATCGGCGGTGATAATTTCCAATGCGCGGAGTACCTGGTCCAGATTGTCGAGCGGCTCACCCATACCCATCATCACCACATTGGTGAGACGTTCAAACTCAGGAAGCGACTGAATCTGGTTCAAGATTTGACGCGTGGTGAGATGGGCGGAAAAGCCCTGCTTGCCCGTCATGCAGAACTTACAGTTCATCTTACACCCCACCTGGGAAGAGACGCACAACGTGGCACGATCCTCATCAGGTATAAAGACCGATTCCACAAAGCGATGATCGCCAGCCTGGTAGAGGTACTTCACCGTACCATCCACCGAGCGCATCGCCTCTACGGGGGGATAGGTGCCCACCTGATAGTGCTGCTTCAGCAGGTCTCGCTGCTTCAAGGAGAGGTTGGTCATCTGGTCGATGCTCGTCACCCGTTTCTGATAGAGCCACGAGGCCATCTGCTTGGCGGCAAACTTTGGCAGCCCCAGAGTAGAGGCTACCTGCTGTAACTCGCCAAGGGTCATACCGAAAAGATACTGTTCTTGCATAGATTGAAAAAGAATAAAAAGAGGTACGGATTATAGTTGTTCTGATAATCCGTACCTCTTCAGTCAGTAATATCCTTTATCCTCTTCTTTAGAAATAGAGGTAACGGTTATCTTTCACTTCAGCCTTGAGATAAAGGTCGTTAATGTACTGTGAAGCCATACGCTGGTTCATCATGGTGATGCTGTTCATCTCGTTGGCTTGGTTGTACTCTTCAGCGCTGGTGCTCTTCTCATAGGGCTTCAGCAGGAAGACACCGCCGTTACCCTTGATGGGAGCGCTGGTGCTCTCCAACTTGGCAGCGGCTGCATAGGCACCGATGAGCGGTTCACTACTGCGCAGTGAAGGAACATAGGTAGCGGCTGAGAGGGTAACCAGTTTGATGGTGTCGCTCACGGCCTTATCCATGCTCTTAACCTGTTCGATAGAGGTAGCGCCAGCAGCCTTCAAGTCGGCCATAATCTTCTCAGCTTTCTTGTCGCGAAGCACCTCGAAGCGGAGCTGATCCTTCACCAAAGCCAAGGGACGATAGCCTTCGGGCACGATGCTGGCCACGGCTACAGCCATCATGTGGTCGCTTTCGCCACACTCATAGAGGCCAGAAACCTCACCAACCTTAGCGCCAAACGCCCAGCGAAGGGCCTCCTTCGTACCACGTACGCCACCGATGGTGTGTTCTGAGCTGGAGAGGTCCATGCGGTCCAATACACGGTAGCCGGCATCTTCAGCATTGGCCATCATCTTCTCTAACGTATTGTTAGCTGCGATGAACTGGCTGAATTCGTTGTAAGCCTTGGTATAGGTCTCCTTGCTGAAATCTACGGTACGCTTGATAACGGCCACCTTCACCTTATCCTTCATCGCCTTCTTGCTGGTTACCTGGAACACCAAGTTAGCCTGTGACAAAGCCACGTTTTGAAGGGTATTCTGAGGGGCTTCGATTAGCGTTTGAATATATTTCAGGTTGTCTCCATCGAGCTGTGCGCCTTCGTATGCGGCTGCGGTCAGCCAGTGTGCCTCGCCATCCTGACCATACTTCTTAGCCAGTTCGGCAAAGTCAGCACCACCCCTAATAGCACCATAGATGCTGTCTGCCAAAGCCTTCGTCTTAGCGGCATCCTCGGCAGCCACTACAATCTGACGGTACTCAATAGAGTCGGGCATCTGTGCCACAGCCAGCTTCTGGAAGCTGTTCAGGCTGTTATCAGCTACATTATAGTAGGGACCATAAACACCACCAACCTTGACTGAATCAAGACGTGAAACCACATCGGTAGGCAGTGCGCTCTTGTTATAGAAGAGATCGACATAAGGTACAGCGGAACCGGTAGAGCGAACAAAAGTGCTGTAATCAGCAGCCTCGGGTAGCTGAGCGGTATATTCCTGCATCTCGTTCTCAAGGGCAGCTCTATCTTCAGCGCTTGCGGTAACGTGGATATCGATATACTTTACATTGCGAGTCTCTGCATACTGTTTGAACTGTTCCTTCTTCTTGTCGTAAGCAGCCTTCAAATCAGCCTCGCTGACGCTGACGGCTGAGTCAGAAACAGCCATGTAGGGAATAGCGGCCAGAAGCAGGTCGGTCTGCTGAGTGCGTGCATCAAAAGCAGCCTGAGCCTCAACGCTGTTTGCGAAGAGTGAGTGACCCAACAGGGCCTGATACTTCTCCATCAAGCGTGACTGGAAGAGTTGCTTCTCGATGAACTGCCAGTAGGTATAGAGGCGATCGTAATACTCCATAGACTGAGCGGCCATGGGCGACTGCTTCATTTTGTTGTATTCAACCAGGAACTTCTTCAGCATATCCTTGTCGAAAGCGCCAGTCTGTTGGTTACGGAAGGGGGTCTGAGCCAACATGGGGTGAACACCCTCGTTAATGATAGACTGGATTTCACTCTTTGTTACGACCAAACCCAGTTTCTTAGCCTCAGCTTCGATCAGTTTGCCGTTGACGTAGTTCTGCCAAACCTGATCCTTCACGCGATTGGTCTCCTCATCGCCCAGTGATGACACACCGCTTGAGAACTTAATCACTTCTGTAAACTCCTCTACCAGCTTCTGGTACTCCTGGGCAGAAAGAGCCTTTCCATTCACTTCACCAACGTCTTGCGACTGGTGTGGTTGCAGCACTTTCCATGCGTCACCGGCAATGAAAGCGAAGAGAGCCAAACCAATCACAATGACCAATAACGGTCCTTTAGACCGAATGTTTTGTAATGTTGCCATTTCGATTTAATCTATTTATTTGTTTAATATTTTTCCAAAAACGTCATTTTTAGCGCACGAAGATACGAAAAAAGCCTTTATGCAACTATTTATTCGCAAAAAAAATCATCTTTTCAGCCTCTATTCCTTCACTTTTAGCTTTACAAGCTCGATTTTGGTGGCGCTGACCTTCAAAATTTTGAATTGGAAGGGCGGAATTTCTACCACTTCGTGCAACTTGGGGAAACTCTGATAGCGGTTCAGTATCAGGCCGCCAATGGTGAGGTAATCGTCCGACTCGGGCAACTCCAAACCAAAAGTTTCGTTGACCTTTTCAATCTCCAGTCGGCCGGAGAGAACATACTCATCTTCACCCACCTGAGTACAGATGTACGAGGTATTGTCGTGCTCATCCTCGATATCGCCAAAGATTTCCTCCACCAGGTCCTCTAAAGAGACGATGCCCGAGGTGCCTCCAAATTCATCGACTACTACAGCCAATGTCTTTTTCTGCTGCATAAAGAGTTTCATCAGCTTGTGTGCCGCCATGGTCTCGGGTACAATAGGCACCTCTTTGATGTGTGTGCGCCAATCCTTCGGGCTACGGAACATCTCCGAAGAGTGAATGTAACCAATGACGTTGTCGATATTCCCGTCGAAGACGATAATTTTTGAGATACCTGACTCTACAAAGCGATTCTTCAACTCCTCAAGCGAGGTCTCCTTCTCCACCGCCACCATCTCAGTTCGGGGTACAATACAGTCGCGTATCTTCACGCTGGAGAAATCGAGAGCGTTTTGAAAGATTTTCACCTCGGTATTCACCTCTTCAGGCGCCTCTGCATTTTCGATACTACTTTGAATGAAATAGTCCAAATCCACCTTGGTAAAGGCTCTGGCCGAAGCCTCTTCATTAACCTTAACGCCAAGAAGACGAAGGAAGATGGTAGAGATGCCAGACGCCAACTTCGAGATGGGGAAAAGAAGCACGTAGCAGACCAAAAGCGGCAGGGCAAAGAGGCGCAACATGAGGTTGGGGTTAATCTTGAAGAGCGTCTTGGGTAGGAATTCACCCGTCAACAAAATGATGAGAGTGGAGATAATGGTCTGAACCAACACGCGCAACAGGTCATTGTCAATGATGTTGGCCAGCAACTGCTGCTCGATAATCTGAGCCATCAGAATACCGTAAATGACCAGTGCCACATTATTGCCTACCAACATGGTGGATATAAAATTATTGGGATTGCGCAGGAAGAAGGAGATGATGTTCGAGACCACCCCCTCGCTCTTTTCCATCTCAAGACGCAGTTTATCGATAGAGACGAAAGCAATCTCCATGCCGGAAAAGAAGGCCGAAAAGGCCATCGTTATCAGTAGATAGATATAGGTATCCATGAGAATTGTGATCACTTCGTTGAATCTGGTTCAGGTTTCTGTACCGCGGGGTTGGCCTGAAGCGTATCGGTTTTAGCCTGGAGCGTATCTGGCTGCTGGGCGTTTTCATCTACATAGAAGATGCCCTCTGTCTGATGAATGGTATAAACGGTCATCTGCTGATTCGACTCAAAGCCGTGGCCGGTAATGATGCGATCGGGCTGCTTAATGCGAATGAAGCGGTCTGAGTATATTTTCTCTTTTCGCTGGTCCCAATAGAGCAGCGAAGTACTGAAATGCTCTCCCTTCAGGTTCTGAATCTCCACATGGCCCATCAGTTTCCATAATTCCTTCTTGGTGTAGTAATAGGCGGTGTCGGCCTCGATGTTAGCTTCTGTTTGGAACAAGGTATCAAATTTCTCCAGATAGATACCCTCCTCAAAAGCCCAATAGGGCGGATCTTTACGGTCAAAGACCTTCCAATCCTTCGTAGTAATCCGGTAGCGTGTGACGCCTGAATCGGAGATTAAGGTAACTACATCGCGGGTATGCATCACCGCCATCGAGTCGCGTTCAGTGATGGCTTCGCCCATAACCTTCTTACGCCCGCTGCACGACGAGATAAAAACAAGCAAAGCCACCGTCCCTAAAACGGTGGCTATGCGCTTTGTTGTATGGGTTAATGTGGATATGACTACCTGCATTAACGAACTGTAGTTGATTCACCAATCCAGCCGCCGATAGTCACTCTATCACCAGCCTTGATACCGAGCATGAAGAGGTCCTTCGTAGCGGGGTAGTAGCGTGAGTAGGTAGAAATCAGCTCTTGAGCACGCTCAGCGCAAGCGGGATCTACAGACTTAGCACGCTGCAGTTTGTCAACCACCAAGAAGAAGGTACACTTGTTGAGAGCGGGCTCCTCACTCCAGTTGGGTGAACCGGCAATAGCCTGTGCCATCAGGATGTAAGCGTCGCCAAAGTTCTCGTTATATGAGAGAGCCTTCTGGCAATATGAGCGTGCCTGAGCATACTTTTTGGCACTCAGCAGCGCCAAACCGGTAGCGTAAGCCATTTCGCACTTCTTAGAATCATCGGTCTCGTTAGTCAGAGCCTCGTCGAAGAACTTCACAGCCATGTTGTAGTCACCCTTCTTGTAATACATGTAAGCTACACCAACAGCGGCATCTGGCGTGGGGTTGATGTTGTACATATATTCAGAGGCGCGGAAATAGACTTCGCTTTCATTACATTTCATCATCTTCAAGATGGCGATGGTCTTCTTCAAGAAGGTAGAGTCGTTCTTGAACTCTTCAACTTTAGCGCCATAGATATTCTGAAGTGATTCGCAGTCGGCTACACCACTATTGATGAACATGGCAACGAGGTTCTCCTTAACGTTCTTCAGAGCTTCTAACTTTTTGGGCTTGGTCTCGCTGGCAATGGCCTCGTCAACAAATTTAGAGGCTGAGAGGTAATCCTGGAAGAACTGGTCAGTATGGTTGCTGTCAGCCTGAACCAGTTTCATTGAGGTCTCGAGGAAGTGGTGCAGCACGGCGCCTTCAGTATCACCCTGTGTGCTGTTCACTGACTGAGAGAGCCAAGCGTAAGCCTGCTTTAGGTCGGCTTTAGGAGCATAGACCAGATAATCTACAGCCTTAGTACCCAGTGCACCGTCAACGGTAGGCACCTGACCTGGCTTGAATTTCTTGGCGAATTCAGGCAGATACTTCATCTTCTGATCGTGTACACCCATCAGCTCGTCGAAGTACTTTTTGTAATCAGCAGAGTTACGGTCATTGATGCCTCTAAGGAAGGCGGTCAGAATCTTGTTCGCATCTGTGTAGGTGTAGTACTTCAGCAGAGGGCAATCCTTGAGTACAGCCATACAGGGCAGATAGGCATCTTTGAAGTTACCTGCACGAACGGCCTCGTGAGCGATACTGATGTTTGCGTTACAATTCTCAGTTTGAGCAAAGGCTGCAGTGGTTCCACATGTGAGAAGCAAGGCAGCGACAAGCGTCTTCATTTTCATCGTATTTAAGTAATTAAGTTATATAATCTGTTTTTCTTATATTCTATACCCAATGATTAATCCACCTTACGCTTGAAGAACCAGCGTTCGTTAAATGTAATCCCCACGCAAAGGCGGAAGCAGTTCTCGTTCAAGAAGTGGGCCTGCTTTCCCTCGGTACGTACAAACTGACCTGAGAGGTTGACGTACGAACGGGTACGCGGGATAGGCAGTCCGAAACCAGCTGTTACACCATACTCTGTTGCACCTTTCTCGCCCTGTACTTTGTAATAGGGGTTGGAATAGAAGGCACCGATACGGTACTTCACGTGCGAAAGGTAGTGACGGCCCATCGGATTGGGGAAGTATTCTGCACCTAAAGCCACCTTGGTACGGTTGCTGTAAGCATTATCGTTGTTCATGTAGCTCACGTTGCTCCACTGCTGCAACAGCAGATCGGCGCTGACGGTCAGACGGCCATCGTACTGGTAAGCCACACCCACTCCGAAGGAGGTCGGAATGCCAAAGGTCGCCACGCTATCGCGCGAAGAAACCACATACCCCAATGAAGAGTTACCGGTTTGGTCGGTAATCGTCGTGGTATTATTCAGGTCATGACCGGGTGAAAAGACAACACCCAAAGTAGCCTGATGCTTCTTATCAAACTGATGTGTATATTGCACACCGAAATCCAGTTTGTAGCTCTTTACCTTCACCTCCGCCTGGCTGGTATAAGGCAGAATAGAGGAGTTTGAGGCGAAACTCTCGCTCTTCGAACGCGTAATGTCACCCCAAAAGTAGGAAATATTTGCGCCAACAGAAAGGTTTTTAAGAATTTTAAATCCAGCACCCAAATAGAGTTGGTGTAAACCGCCCTCTCCAGCATAGGTTACCGTGCTGGAATTGGAAGAATTGACCTCATCCTTGCTGGTACTACTCATCTGATAACCCACATTGGAATAGGGTAACAAGCCCAAGCTGATGCCTGCCCAACGAGCGGCGCGGAACTGCATCATGATGTAGTCGAAACTGGAGTTGTTAGCATTCAACTTCACCGTCCCGTTGCTCAAATTGCTCTTCTGAAGCGTCACGCCACCATCAAAAATAAAGGTCAGTGAATCCACAGCCGAATATGAGGCGGGGTTGGCCGAGTTAATCTGATACTTATCTCGCAAGGCAAAAGCGACACCACCCATAGCCCTGCTGTTTGCCGAGCCATAATCAGAGAGTTGTCCTATACCATATCTGGTGTATGGAGAGTTCGTATTATTCTGAGCCACAGCCCCTTCACACATCAAAATGGCAAAGAGAATGAGCCATAAAGTCCGTTTTATATTACTCATTATTATATTGTAAAATGCGATTGAGTCCTTTAAGTACTAAAAATTTGTCTGCAAAGATGATATTTTTTATCTTGGTATCAAAAGAAAATTGGCTACCGCCCGTTAAAAAAACCAAAAGTTGAGGATATTTATGTTTCAATGACTGAATATAACCCTCTATTTCGCGTTGAAGCCCCCAAAAAGCACCAGCTCTAAGAGCGGTTTCGGTCGTCTTTCCTATCTCGAGAAGTTCTCCTTCAACAGAAACAAGCGGTAATCGCGAAGTGAAGACGTTCATAGCCTTGAGCCGCATCTCTAAGCCTGGCGAAATATTGCCCCCATGATAGCATCCATTAGCATCGAGGAACTCGTAAGTCACACAGCTGCCGGCATCAACCACCAACAGGTCACGCCTGGGTCGCTCATACTGAGCACCAACCACAGCGGCCAACCTATCTACGCCAAGCGTGTGTGGCGTTTCGTAACCAATGACAATAGGCAAACGCATGGCATGGGTAAAGGGCCGCATCGGGAAGGGCAATGATTCCAAAAGACGAATGGTCTCATCTGGCAAATCCACAACGGTTGCCCATAGCCCCCTTTCAAACGGATACTTGGCACAAAAGGTCGGCAAATCGGCCAACGTCTCGTTCGACGTATGGATGACCTCTACCAGCTGCTCCCCTTCAAAAGCGGCCACCTTTGCAGCGCTGTTTCCTATGTCAATTATCAGGTTCATGCTCCTATGCCACTCTTATTAGCGCTTCTTTGCAGCCTGCAAAGCTGCATTCTCTTGCATCCGCTGCTGCTCTTCTATGAGCACCTTGTTTTCGCGAGCCTTTTCCAAAAAATCTTTCACTAAGGGATCTGACTTGAACTCCATGGGAGCGGTCTTCATCAGTTCCTCTATTGGTGGGGTGATGATGGGATAAGGCAGAGTACTGCACACCATCATAAAAACACTGGGTCCAAGCACAGTCTGAAAGTTATCTCGGATAAACTGCTTGATATAGTCGTTCATCTCATTGACTAATACCTCACCCTCTTTGACCACCTCGGCATGGATAGCATCAGCATCACCACCCTCCATAATCAACCGGGCCTCCCTGCGGTCAAGTTCCTCAATCTTCATCTCCATCTCGTTGCGTTTGCGAATAAAGGTATAAAGTTGCTCATTCAGGGGCGTACCTTTTGCCTCAAGCAGACCGTTAGAGATGGTTACTTCGACGGTACCACGTTCAAGCACCAACGGCATCACATTCTCCCCATCCAAAAATAGGGCTACCATGCGGGCACTGTCTATGGGTCCGCTCATACGAAAGAGCCCGTGCTCAACATCGGCAGAATCGACAGCCACCCATTCACCATTTTTCATTGTTCTAAGAACCATCTTTTTTCCATCTATGCGGGCCACAGTCGAGGTACCCTCTACTGTGTAGGTCTTGCTACACGAAGCCAACATCAGCAGAAACGAGAGTGTTGCCATGAGCCGAATGCCTGTTCTAATCGGCATGATAAAACGTATTCCGAGAGTCGAAAACATAGTCACTTTGGGGGTTTTGAACATTATTTGGGCACAAAGATATTAAATATCCTTATAAAATAAGGTACAAGAAAGGTTTTTTGATTGGCTTTACGTATTTTTGCACAACTAAATGAACAAAATTAGCAATTTTCAATATGAACAAGAAACATTCTTTAATACAGTTATCAGCGCTTTGCCTGATACTGTTGTTCTCCCTCTCCGCTCAAGCCGATGAGGGTATGTGGCTTCTTCAACTGATGAAAGAGCAGAACGCCATTGAGATGATGAAAAAGCAGGGATTGAAGTTAGAGGCTGACGACCTATACAACCCCAGCGGTGTGAGTCTGAAGGATGCTGTTGGTATCTTCGGTGGTGGCTGCACCGGTGAGATTATCTCGCCTGAGGGTTTGATTCTGACCAACCACCATTGCGGCTATGGAGCCATTCAACAGCACAGCAGTGTGGAGCATGACTATCTGACCGATGGTTTCTGGGCTATGACACGCGAACAAGAGATTCCCACTCCGGGATTGAAGTTCCGCTTTGTGCACCGCATTGTAGATATCACCGACCAGGTCAACGAGCAGATTAAAGCAGGAAAAGTCTCTGAAACGGATGCCATGAGCCGTCCCTTCCTGAAGAAGATTGCTGATGAACAGCTGGAACAGAGCGACCTCAAAGGAAAAGCCGGTATTAGCGTACAGGCCCTTCCCTTCTATGCCGGAAACAAATTCTACCTTTTCTATTACAAGGTTTATAACGACGTCCGCATGGTAGCCGCTCCCCCCTCGAGTGTAGGTAAGTTTGGTGGCGAAACAGACAACTGGATGTGGCCCCGTCATACGGGCGATTTCTCCATGTTTCGCATCTATGCCGACGCTAACGGCGAGCCTGCTGCTTACAATCCTAGCAATGTTCCCTTGAAGACCCCTAAATACCTCCCCATTTCACTGAAGGGCGTGGAAGAGAATAGCTATGCCATGGTAATGGGCTTCCCCGGAAGCACCAGCCGCTACCTCACCCAGAGTGAAGTGAAGCAACGCATGGAGGCAGACAACCAGTCTAAGATTGACATCCGTACCATCTATCTGGGTGTATTGCGCGAATGGATGGCTAAAAGTGACAAGATTCGTATTCAATATGCCAACAAGTTTGCCGGTAGCAGCAACTACTGGAAAAACTCCATCGGCATGAACAAGGCCATCATGGACAACGACGTGCTGGGCTCAAAGGCCGAGATTGAACGCCACTACGCAGAATGGGCTAAAGGGAAGCCAGAATACGAGGGTGTAGTAGAGAAGATTGACGCCATCATTGCACAACAAAAGGAGCCCCGTAGGCAGGCAATGTACTTGATTGAGGCTCTGCTCAGCCCCATCAACCTTTACAGCGAAAAGGCGGGAAAGACCTTGATGCAAGCGCTAACAGAGAAGAACGACTCTCTGCTTGAGGTAGGTAAAAAGGAACTAGAGAAGGAGTTTGAGATGATCCACAATAAGGACTACGACCATGAGGTAGAACGTGCGGTAGCTAAAGCCATGCTGCCTGCCTTGACTCAATATGTCGATGCAGCCAACTTGCCCGCATTTTACCAAACCATTGAGAAGAAGTACAAAGGCAACTTTGACGCTTACGTGGACTACTGGTTTGATCGTTCTATCCTCGCTACCCGTGAGAATCTGGATAAGTTCTTGAAAAAACCCTCACTCAAGGCGCTTGAGAACGACCCAGCCTTCTATTTCTTCGACAATGCATACACCACTCTGATGGCAATCCAGGCCAGTGTCATGGAGGGCAGCCAAGAACTGGCTCTGCTCCACAAGGCCTACATCCGTGGCTTGGGTGAGATGAAGCAACCTGTTCCCTCCTACCCCGATGCCAACTTCACCTTACGCCTCACCTATGGTAATGTGAAGCCTTACGCCCCCCGCGATGGTGTACTCTATAACTACTTCACTACCACAGATGGCATTCTGGAAAAAGAGAACCCCGAGGATCCAGAGTTCGTGGTACCCGCCAAGCTGAAGGAATTGATTCAAAAGAAGGATTTCGGCCGTTATGCCATGGCTGATGGCACGATGCCCGTTTGCTTCCTCACTACCAACGACATCACTGGTGGAAACTCAGGCAGCCCCGTCATCAATGGTGAGGGCCAACTGATTGGTGCCGCCTTCGACGGCAACTGGGAGAGCCTGAGCGGTGACATCAACTTCGACAACCAGCTGCAACGCTGTATCGTAGTCGATATCCGCTACGTTCTCTTCATTTTGGAGAAGTTAGGCGGTTGCCAGCACCTCATCAACGAGATGACCATCGTAGAGTAATATAAAAGGTACGCGCGTGAAGGACTTCATAAAAAAATGAAAGCTATGCGAACAAAATCCTCTATCATATTGTCTACTTTGCTACTTCTGACCATAGGTGGGTCAGCCTGCCATAGCCAGCGCACTACTGGTCAGGATATCATCTCTGGCTCAACCGAGGCTGGTACCGACAGGCTTGGCACTGAATTGGACACGCTGGCTGTAGAGAATAAGCTCCCCGAGGGTGAGGTTATTCCCATGACAAAAGCCCTCTTTATAGAGCAGGTATGCGACTATGAACAGAGCAGCGAGTGGAAATACAAAGGGAAAGTACCTGCCATCATTGACCTCTATGCCGATTGGTGCGGTCCTTGCAGAAGGGTTGCTCCCATCATGCAGGAACTGGCCAAGGAGTATGCCGGACGCCTAATTATCTATAAGGTCAATGTGGATAATGAACGCGAATTGGCCGCTCTTTTCCAGGCCAACTCCATCCCCACCATCGTCTTTATCCCAATGGAGGGAGTTCCCCAGATAGCTACCGGAGCCGCTCCTAAAGCTGACTACCAACACGCTATAGATAATTTTCTTTTAAAAACAAAAACGAACTAAATATTAAACGCTATGAGGAAAAATTACATTCTATTTAGCACTGTAATGGCCGCCATGGCTTTGACCTCGTGTATGGACAAGATTGAGACGAAAGTCGATGATACCTATACCAACGAGTTCAAAGATATGATTGGTGGCGAAATTGACAAAGCGCAGACCTGGGTCACAGGTACGGTGATTTCAGCGGATATCCGAACCTCAGGCTCGGCTACCGTCAGAGCCTACACCCTTGGTAAGGAGACGCGAGTTCTCTACGCTGAAAAGAAGATTAACGGCAGCGGCACACTCCAGTTTGCCATCCCCCAAAATCGAGACGAGCGGATTGCTTTCGAAGCCGACTATGGCGACGCAGACAAAGTCTATCGCAAGATGGACCTCTCTATGGCCCTCACGCAGAAGACCACCATCGACCTGAGCCGTGGAGTATCTACTCGCGCTCTGGCAGAGAGCAACTCACGTATCGATCCTCCTGCCGCCCTCTGCGGTAACAGCAACAGCAGCACAGAGGATGGCTATGCAGGCCACCATTTTGGCTATACATCTTTCCCCGGCTGGACATGGGATAATTTGGGCCAAGCCATTCCTGAGGGCGCAAATCCCAATGGAAAGCAGATTACCAACTACGAGTTGATTTCTACTGGCCCCTTCTACCTTTCACTAATCTACGGCTTCACCGGTACCACCACCTCAACTATTTTGGGTTACTACTACTACCAAACCCCAGGAGTCTATTCTGATTTAGTCATGGTGGACCTCTGCGAGGTATTGAAGTACGACTACCTCGACGGCTATGCCAAGACCCAGTTCAAGGTTATTGGTGAGAGTCAGTGGCGCGATACGAACTTCGATCACTTTGACGGAGAGGGTGACGATGGCTTCATAGCCAAGGATGCAAACCGTAGAGGTGACGGCATACGCTGCACTTGGCGCGAGAACAAGCACTATAGTGGTGTAGAGGGCATCGAAGGTGTACGTGGTCTCACCTTCCAAATCAATGTTCCCGTTGGTTACAGACTTGGCTTCTACCTCAAAGCTAGCGGCAGCCAAGCAGCCCAAAAGGAAAATCTGAAAAAACTTGGCGTAGCCGAGAAGTATTGGAATATCAGTCAAGGCCTCTGCTTCTCTGGAGCTGATCTGAATAACCAGACTAGTCAATACAAGTTCCGCAGTGTCATCAAAAAATATGATGGCTTCACCTTCATGGGTTTGGATGACAGCCCTCGCGGTGGCGACTACGACTGCAATGACGTTTCGTTTGGTCTCACTGCCGGTAACGGTGGTTCGCTCCCCGGTGTACTGCTTCCCGGTGTGAAGGATTTGGATAAAGACAAGTACTACAACAACGACGGTACAATCACTGACGAGCCTAAAGAGTCGTATGTACAGAACGTCATAGAAGGCCGCGATCCCTTCGACTTCGGTACTACAGAGCCAGAACCGGGTGAAGGTGAAAGTTCAACCGACCCCATTCTTCCCTCTGTCTTCGACCTGCCCGCCTGGACGATTGGCTTTGAAGATATGGGTACAGTAGGCGACTTCGACTTCAACGACGTAGTCATCAAGGTGATTCCCAACACCGCCAACCGCGCCAAGGTTTATCTCTGTGCTACTGGTGGTTCGCACGATGCCGAACTCCACTATGACGGTCCTTCAGGCGATATCAACTTTGGCTCCGTACACAACTTCATGCCCAAAATGACCAACACTAAGCAGACAGTGACACACGACTTCGTACTCCTCAACGAAGTCTCATGGCCCGACGGCTATACTATGCCCACCGACGCTCACCGCTTCTACATCTTGGTTAAAGGCAAGAAGATTCACGTCAACACCACCCCAGGAGAAGTACCTTACGCCATCTGTGCCCAAGGCGACTGGCGCTGGCCGATTGAGAACGTAAGACTCAACGCAGCCTACACATTGCTTGACCAATGGGCCAAGAATGTTAACGACTCAGACGCTCGCGATTGGTACAACCAACCCACAGAGAGCAACGTTGTCAACCTGAAGTAATATCTGGGCACAACGATACAAAAAATAAAAGAAACGAGTTTGCTGTCATTTGGCAAGCTCGTTTCTTTTTTTATGATTTATGGGCGGGCAACTTTCTTTGTTCTATTCCCAACTATTGCTGTCCGGTAAAACTTTTGCACGGGAAAAAATTAGGGCCGACACTTCTCACGAGGTATCAACCCTTTTGGTTATCTTTGTTTTTGAGTAATTAAAATATAACCATGAGCAAAGATAGTCATTTTACCGGACAGCCGGTCTATAGTC
>CAMAMO010000006.1 GCA_945836915.1 uncultured Mediterranea sp. | reverse complement strand
ATGCCACTTCATTCTCAGATACCAATTCAATTACCGACTCTTCGGCTGCCGGTACAGCTTTGGCTACCGGTGTAAAGACCTATAACGGAGCGATTGGCGTGGATGCCAACCGCGAACCGGTAGAGAGTGTGGCCGCCAAGGCTAAACGTAGCGGTAAGCGTGTGGGTGTGACCACCAGCGTCAGCGTGGATCATGCCACTCCTTCGGCCTTTTATGCACATCAGGAGAACCGTAGCTGGTATTACGAGATTGCACTCGATCTCCCCAAGGCTGGATTTGACTTCTATGCAGGTAGCGGTTTCTTGAAGCCCGATAAAACCCATAAGAAGGAGAAGGCTCCCAGCATCTACCCCTTCTTTGAACAGGCTGGCTATACCTTGGTGCGTGGCGTGGATGAGTATCAGGCTAAGCGTGCTGAGGCAGACAAGATGATTCTGATTCAAAAAGAGGAGGCTGACCCTCACAGCTTGCCTTATGCCATAGATCAGAAAGAGGGAGACCTCACTCTGAAGCAGATTACCGAAAGTGCGATTGACTTCCTGATGAAAGATGGCGGAAAGAAGGGCTTCTTCCTGATGGTAGAGGGTGGTAAGATTGACTGGGCTTGTCACGGCAATGATGTGGCTACCGCAGTTCGCGAGGTGATGGATATGGACGAGGCGGTCAAGGTGGCTTACGAGTTCTATAAGAAGCACCCCAAAGAGACACTGATTGTAGTGACTGCCGACCATGAAACCGGTGGTCTTGGCCTGGGTACCTCTAAGTATGAGCTACATCTGGCTAACCTGGCTCAGCAGAAGCAATCTACGGATGAACTCTCACGCGCCATTACCAACTTGCGTCGTACACGCCGCATCTACACGTGGGATGATATGAAGGATTTGCTGAGTGAGAAGATGGGCTTCTTTACACAGATCAAGATTGATTGGGAGCAGGAGAAGTTGATGCGTGATGCCTTTGAGGAGTCGTTCGTCAAGAACAATGTGAAGTTCTCAGAGAGCCTCTATTCCAAGACGGAACCCTTGGCTGAAGCCGCTAAGAAGGTGATGAGTCAGATTGCCATGGTGGGTTGGACTACGGGTAACCACAGTGCCGGTTATGTGCCTGTCTATGCTGTAGGTGCCGGTGCCAAGGCCTTCAGTGGCAAGATGGATAACACCGACATTCCCAAACGCATTGCTAAGGCTGGCGGTTACAAATAAGCCGTTGCAATGATTGTATATCAAACGCCGCACACTGGTCGTAGGAAGCCTGTGTGCGGCGTTTGTTCTGTTAACGAAGCAATCAGAGTTCTGTCTCGCCTTCGATGTAGTTCTCTAAGAAGAGGTTTTTGCCGTCGAAGACAGCGTAGGTAAAGCTGTGAATCCAGTCGCCAAGGATGAGGAGGCGGGTTTGCGACGTGAGCAGCAGGTCGAGCTCGATATGGCGGTGGCCGTAGATGAAGAAGTTGACGCTGGGGTGGCTCTTCATGTACTCCTTAGTGTAGCGGATAAGGGGCTCATCCTGTTCACCCATATACTCTGGCTCACGTCCATCAACACGCTTCAACCGGCTGTGCTTAGCCCAGCTGAGGCCCAGCTCAACGCTCCATCGGGGATGGATGGTGGAGAAGAGGGTTTGCAAGGTGCGGCTATGAAAGATGGCGCGCAGGAACTTGAACTTACGGTCAGGGTCACCCAGACCGTCGCCATGAGCTAAGTAGAAGATGCGCCCATAGATTTCGGTGGTCAGCGGTTGGCGATGGAGCACAACGCCACACTCTTTCTCCAGATAGTCGCCACACCAGATGTCGTGGTTGCCAGTAAAGAAATGCACCTCAACGCCTAAGTCAGTCAGTTCGGATATCTTTCCCAGAAAGCGGGTATAGCCCTTTGGTACGACCAGCTTGAACTCGTACCAGAAGTCAAACATATCGCCCAGCAGATAGACCGCTGAGGCTTTGTGCTTGATGCTATCCAGAAAGTTCACTAAGCGGCGCTCTTGCGTGCGTCCATGCTCAATGGCCCGTGAGCCGAGGTGCGCATCTGAGAGGAAATAGACATTCTTCATGTGGGTGACAGTGGGGTATGGGTTATGCAATCGGTTGGTGGATATGGGTTAGAGGAAACCTAACTCCAGTTTGGCCTCATCGGTCATCATCTCTTTGTCCCATTCCGGCTCGAACACCAGGTTGATGGTGGCGTTATGAACCCCTTCAATGGACTCAATCTTCTGGCGGACATCCTCCATGATGAAGTCGGCTGCCGGACAGTTGGGGGCAGTCAGGGTCATGTCGATGGTGACGTCGAAGTTCTCCGTGACGTCAATCTTATATATCAGTCCCAAGTCATAGACGTTGACCGGTATTTCGGGGTCATAAACCGTCTTGAGCATGGCTACAATCTTCTCTTCTATTTCGTATGTTGTCATATACTTGCTTTTTGATGGTGCAAAACTACGGTTTTCCTTTGAAATCACCAAAACTTTGTCCGATTATCCCATCAGAGGATGCCTTCGTCGTTGAAACTGTAGTAGGCTCCGTCGGTCACAATCACGTGGTCAATGACGCTGATGTTCATCAGACGGCCAGCTCCCTTGATGCGTTCCGTGATGCGTTTATCCTCTTGCGAGGGTTGGATGTTGCCTGAGGGATGGTTATGTATGAGGACCATCTGGGTGGCTCGTGCCAGCAGGGCTTCGCGTAGGATGGTGCGTACATCGGCGGTGGTTTGGTCTATGCCACCGCTACTGATGCGTACCTTGTCGATGACGCGATTGGAACGGTTGAGTAGCAGCACCCAGAACTCCTCAGTGGGCAGGTCGGCCATCAGGGGGTGGAAGAGCTCATAGATATCGACCGAGGAAGTGATGCGTGTGCGCTCCTTGCGCTCCTGTAGTTTACGTCGGCGTCCTAACTCGAGAGCGGCCATTACGGTGAGACTTTTGGCAGGTCCCATGCCTTTGAAGGTACAGAAGTTTTCCAAGCCCCATTTGCCGAGGCTGTTCAGGTCACCGCTACAACTGGCCAACATCCGTTGGGAGAGTGTGACCGCACTCTCGTCCGCATTGCCACTACCTATCAGGATGGCTATCAACTCGGCGTCACTCAAGGCTTCGCTCCCCTTGGTCATCATTTTCTCGCGCGGTCTGTCCTCTTCTGCCAGTTGGCGTATGGTCAGTTTCTCCATGGCTCTCTTCGTTCGTATGCTGGTTTATTGGTAAAAGTTCTTCTTAAAGGCCTCGGTGTCGCCCTCTTCTTTCAATATACAGCGGCTCCACCAAGCTCGCAGGAAGCCGGTGCCGTAACCGATGAGTTGCACGTAGGCAGCGGCCACACTCAAGATGCCAATCTTCAGACTGCGGTTACTGAACGATGAGTCCATACCTACCAGCAGTGCATAGAGTAGAAGAGGGAGCAGACTGTAAGGGCACCAAAGGGCTCCGATAAGGCAGAGGGCAACGCCCACTGTAAAGCACATGGGGAGGAGGTGTACCAACTTCATTGACCCTGGGTGGCGCTTATGGAGGTTTATGCGCGCCATGCCCGAGTTGTGCACCTGCTTGAAGAACTTCTTCAGGTCGGTACGTCGTTTGTGCCACACCCATGCTTCAGGGAAGAGGCGGCAGCGGTAACCGCCTTTGAAGAGGCGGATGCTCAGGTCGATGTCCTCGCCAAAGCGCATGGGAGAGAAGCCGCCAAGGGCTTGATAGACTTCGCGACGCATACCCATGTTGAAGCTGCGGGGGTAGAATTTATCCAACTTCTTCTTGCCGCCTCGAATGCCACCAGTGGTGAAGAAC
Organism: uncultured Mediterranea sp.; assembly: GCA_945836915.1. Lineage (GTDB taxonomy): Bacteria > Bacteroidota > Bacteroidia > Bacteroidales > Bacteroidaceae > Bacteroides. Next base: position 27,782 of record CAMAMO010000006.1, on the reverse strand, counting down.
GAGGTCATGCTGTAGTTGATGGCTTTCTGTAGCGGGGTGAACGACGAATGGGCTCGGTCTGGACCGCCAAAGGCATCGGCAGGTTCGCGTTGCAGCTCCTCATCGATAGCCTCCAGATAACCATCGGGTAGGAGGCAGTCAGAGTCGAGGATAATCAGGTAGTTGCCCGTAGCGTGAGAGGCACCGAAGTTTCGTGCCGGGCCAGGACCGCCGTTAGGTTTAGTGAAGTATCGCACGGGCAATCGGTCCGCATAGCGATTAACCACATCCTGACAGGGCAGGGTAGAGCCATCCTCCACGATAATCACCTCGTAGGGTTTCAATCGCTGAGTGGTAAGGCTCTCCAGCAACTCGTTCACCTCATCCGGCCGGTTATAAACCGGGATAATCAGACTGTATCTCATACTTCACTTAATCCAGTTCTCTATTTTGATATCTTTTATTCTCCCCAGATGACTTTCATTATTGGTAATCATAATAAGTCCTTTTGCTACGGAGGTACAACCTATTAATAGATCAAAATCCATAATGCTCTGTCCTATTGATCTTAGCCGATACTTCTCTCTAGCGTAAAGAGGGATTGCTTCATGAAAAGGTACAATGTTGACTTGGGATATGAATTTTTCAAGCATCATTTTGTTCTCTTCATATCTTCCGCTACACCAGCAACCATATTCTAATTCAGCGATAGAGACCTCTGAGACATAAACTTGAGAAGGGTGTAAATGGGCAATTATCTCAGCTATTCCATGCTTTTGGCGAAATAAAAATACCAGAATATCAGTATCTAACAGATATTTTTTCACAGTGATAATTCTTTATTTGTTGTACGAGAGTCATGGATTTCTTTAATGATTTCCTCAGTAGAACGTTCATCCACCCATTTGCCAGCAAATGGTGAAACCCAAGATTCGTTTGAATTTACCTTTTCTTTATGATCAATAGCTTTCCATCCCATTTTCTTTGCTAAAACCTTAAAAAAATCAAGGTCAGAAGGAGGAATGATAAAAGATGTGCCATTGCTTAAAACTGCTGTTGTCATACTGAAACTCTCCTTTGGTTAATGTGAATCATTGAATTATACGCTGCAAAAATAGTGATTTGGGATTAATAATCCTATAGTTTGCTTGAATTTATATAGAAAAGAGGCTGTGAGACATCCGGATGGATGACACACAGCCTCTTTGGGTATTAACAACCGCTATGTAGCGTGGTTTATGCCTTTACGCGGCCTACGTATGAGCCGTCGCGGGTGTCGATCTCGATGGTTTCGCCTTCGTTGATGAAGAGGGGTACGCGAACCTCGGCACCGCTCTCTACGGTGGCAGGCTTCAGGGTGTTGGTGGCGGTATCACCCTTCAGACCCGGCTCGGTGTAGGTCACCTTCATCTGTACCTTGATGGGCATGTCGGCATAGAGAACCGTTTCAGTTGAAGCGTCTGAAACCACATCAACGACTTGGCCTTCGATCAGGAAGTCCACACCGTTAATCAGGTCGTGAGCAATAGGAATTTGGTCGAAAGTCTCCTGATTCATGAACATGTAGTCCTCACCCTCTTGGTAGAGGTACTGGTAGGGACGACGCTCTACGCGTACATCTTCCAGCTTTTCACCGATGTTGAATCGACGCTCCAGCACGTAGCCGTTAACCACGTCCTTCAGCTTGGTACGCATAAAAGTGTTACCTTTTCCCGGCTTTACATGCAGGAAATCGATGCAGAAATAGAGTTTGCCATCCATGCGGATGCAAGTTCCGATTTTAATGTCTTGGGCATTAATCATACTTAGTCTTCTTTTATATATTATAATGTGAGAAATCAAGTGGAAATTCTCGTTTGCGGCTGCAAAATTAATGCAAATCGGTAAAAATAGCAAAAACTTTTGAGAGAAAATGAGTTATCATTTGGTTTATTTGAAAAAAGTCCCTATTTTTGCAGCCCGAATTCGTGAGAATAATAACATAAAACAAAGATAAGAAGATGAAAAGAACATTTCAACCCTCTAACAGAAAGAGAAAAAACAAGCACGGTTTCCGTGAGAGAATGGCTACAGCTAATGGTCGTAGAGTATTGGCAGCACGTCGCGCCAAGGGTAGAAAGAAACTCACTGTTTCTGACGAGTACAATGGCGTGAAGGCTTAAGCCACACGTACATAAACCAAAACCAAGTGCCGCAAAGTATCCCCTGTTGATGCTTTGCGGCACTTTTTTGTCCATAGATGAGGCTTTTTTCAAAAATTACACTAATTTTGCGTCGTCAAAACAATAACCAACGTCAATAACCTAAGAACTAACTGGACCATGAAACAAATAGCTTGCTCTATCCGATGGGCCCTCACCCTTTGGTCTATCTGGCTGCTTTCTGCCTGTGCGCAGCCCGAGCGGCAGTGGCATATCGGTGTGTCACAATGCAGCCAGGATGAGTGGCGATCGAAGCAGAACGAAGAGATGCAGCGCGAGGCATCGCTCCATCAGGGGGTGACACTCGAGGTGCGTTCGGTGCGCGACGATAACCAACAGCAGATTGCCGACATCACCTATTTTATCAATAAAGGGGTGGATTTGCTCATTGTCAGTCCGAACGAAGCGCATGCCGTAACGCCGGTGGTCGAGCAGGCATTCCATGCAGGTATTCCTGTGGTGGTGATAGACCGAAAGATTGAGAGCGACCAATTCACCGCCTTTGTGGGAGCGGATAATGTGCAGATAGGCGAGGCCATGGGGCACTATGTGCGCTCGATTAGGCAGCGCCCTTTACGGCTCTTTGAGATTGGTGGATTGGCTGGTTCATCGCCTGCCATGGAGCGTACAGAGGGGTTGCATCATGTGATTGACACCCTGCAAGGGGTCTCTGTTGTAGGGCGCATTGATGCATCGTGGAACCTCGAGGCTGCAGAACGGCAGATGGATAGCGTCTTCCAGGCGCGAAAGGATATCGATCTTGTGGTGGCACAGAACGACCGCATGGCCCGTGGCGCACGGATGGCGGCCCTTCGCCATCAGGCCTTGCCTCCGCTTGGTTTTATCGGTGTGGATGCGTTGATTGGACCCGGATTGGGTGTTGAAGCGGTGATGAGTGGTGAGCTGAGTGCCACCTTTATCTATCCCACCGGTGGGGACAAGGTGATTCAGACCGCTTTGCAGATTCTCAACGGCGAGCCTTACGCACGCGAAACCATCCTCTTTTCGGCTCAGATTGATGATACCAATGCCCGCATCGTCAAGATGCAAGGATTGATGCTGAGCGAGCAGACCGCTACGGTCAACCGCTTAGTGATCAAGTTAGACCGCTTCTTAGAGCAGTACAATACCCAGAAGTTGCTCCTCTGGGCCGTGGTGTTGATTCTGGTTCTTCTGGTGATTGTCTGTGCCTTTATAGTCCAGGCTTATTGGAGCAAGGTGCGCATCAATAGCCTGATGAAACAGGCTACTCAGGCCAAACTGGCCTTCTTTACCAACGTGAGCCACGACTTCCGCACCCCTTTGACACTGATTGCCGACCCTGTAGAGCAACTGCTGGCCGATGCCTCCATCGGTGAGAAGCACCATTTCCTCCTCACCACCATACAGCGTAATGTCACCGTCTTGCTTCGCCTCATTAACCAGACACTCGACTTCCGTAAGTACGAGAGTGGCAAACTGCGGCTTCGTTTGCACGAGTTTGATTTGGCTCAAGGACTCCGTGAGTGGAGCGAGGTGTTCAATGTGTTAGCAGAACGCCGGCATATTCACTTCTCGGTCGATGTGGCTCCGGGCGATTACCCCATGATAGCCGACCGGGAAAAGATGGAGCGAATCCTTTATAATCTGTTGAGTAACGCCTTTAAGTTCACCCCTGACGATGGGCAGGTTACGGTGGCCCTGCGTGGAGAGAACAATCAGATTCAGCTGACCGTTAGCGATACCGGTATCGGCATGCCTGCGGCCCATGTCAAGCATATCTTCGAGAACTTCTATCAGGTTGATGTGCATCACTCCGGTTCAGGTATCGGTCTGGCTTTGGTCAAGGCTTTTGTAGAGATGCACCATGGTACCATCCATGTCGATAGCCACGAAGGAGAGGGCACCATCTTCACCCTTCAGATGCCCCTCCGGCAAGCCGGCACGCTTGACGAGGCGGTGCAGCAGAATGTTGCCCTGGAGGTGTTGCGTGAAGGGGCTTTGGTAGAGGCCTCTTCCGCGGAGCGCAGTCGCTCAAAGAGCATGGCTGAAGCGGAGTCGGAAGATAAACCTGCGGTGTTGGTGATTGATGACAACAGTGAGGTGCGCACCTACATCCGTTACCTGTTGCAAGAGGAGTATCGGGTGCTGGAGGCTTCGAATGGGCAAGAGGGCCTCGATCTAGCCATTGCTCAGGTACCCGATGCCATTCTTTGCGACGTAATGATGCCCGTGATGGATGGTATGGCCTGCTGTCGCGCCTTGAAGAGCGATCTGCATACCTCCCATATCCCCGTCATGATGCTTACCGCCTATGCTCAAGATGAGCAGAAGATTGAGGGGTATGACTGCGGTGCCGATTCCTACATCGCCAAACCCTTCAGTGCCCCCTTGCTGAAGTCGCGTCTGCGCAACCTGCTCGAGAGCCGACGGCAGTTACAACAACTCTATGCCTCATCGCTCACCTCACCTCAAACGCCTGTCGGTGGAGAGTTGCGTGACGCTTCATCTCCATTCGCTCCAACGGAAGCGTCAGGGTCTCACCAAGCAGAGGCAGCTGTTGAGGTTCAATCCACGGGTGAGACATTGACCCTGCGCGACCAAGCCTTCATTGCCCGTTTCCGTCAGCTGGTTGAGGAGCGTCTCTCTGATAGCGACCTCAATGTGGAGGCTTTAGGCGCTGAAATGGGTCTGAGCCGTGTGCAACTCTATCGTAAGCTAAAGGCTCTGACCGGCAGCTCACCCGTTGAGTTGCTCCGTACCATCCGTCTTAGTAGGGCTAAAGAGTTGTTGGCTGATTCTGGAAAAAGCGTTTCTGAAGTGGCCTATGAGGTAGGCTTCTCCTCGCCCTCTTATTTCACGAAATGTTACAAAGAGGCTTTCGGTTCAACCCCTACAGCCAAGAAAAATTGAGGCCCATTTTCAAGGTTTTTGGTTTGCTTGCATTTCATTTCTGGATTGCTTGTATTTCGTTTCCAATTTGCTTGCATTCCAGCCGCGATTTACTTGCATTTCATTTCCGTTTTGCAAGCATTTTATCAGCGAGGCAACTGGTCTCTTTGAACTACTCTGTTTTCTCTCTTTTTTGTTAATGTAACTAACTGTAATTCAGTGAATATTGAAACGAGACCGTATTATGATACAACATGTGCTCTTTGCGTAATGAAGAGAGCGACTATCAACTTCAAGGAGAAGTGACAGTCGCTCTTAAACAAAAGATGTACTATGAGCTTGTAGTAAATTTATTATACGTTCGTAGGATTGAGCATCGTCTATTTAGAGCTCTATCACGTATGTCGCAGACTGGTAGCTTTTTAAAACATTCTCACCAGGAAGAGTCACATAATAATTTAGGTGTGTCCACTTTTGAAAAAGATAGCTTGCAAAACACAACGCAAATGACTACTTTTGCAAACAAATTTTAGCGTTTGCTACAACACAGAAGGGAAATTAATCCATTCACTTAAATTTTGATAGCATATGAAACATGTTCTGATTGCCATTTTTTGCGCATTTACGGCGTTAAGTAGTTTTGCGGGAGTAAAGAGGTATAATCTAACCTCTCCCGACGGAAAAATCAGTATCGACGTTGTTACTGGCAATGAAGTCACTTATAGTGTGAAGGTTGATGATCATATCGTTTTGGCACCTTCCAAGATTGGAATGAAACTGACGGACGGAACGGTTTTCGGAGGTTCTTCTACCCCAAGAAGCGCTAAGACTATCAGTGTGAATAACCAAATAGAGGCCTTGTGCTATACGAAAAAGCAGATTGTTGATCTCTATAAAGAGCTGAAACTCAGTTTTTCGGGCTATGAGCTCATCTTCAGAGCGTACAACGACGGTGTAGCTTACCGTTTCGTCAGCAAAAGAAGGAAACCGTTCCAAGTACTCTCTGAAACCGCCGACTTCTCATTCCCCGCTTCTTGGCCTGCCTTCATCCCCTATGTTTGTCAGAACGATGAGGGAGAGTTCAATGAGCAGCTGCATAACTCTTTCGAGAGTCCCTATACCCGTCACGCTATCGCATCGTGGGACAAGAAACACCTGGCTTTCCTTCCTCTGATGATTGAAGCCGACCATGGTGTAAAGCTATGTATCACTGAGTCCGATCTCCTTGATTACCCAGGTATGTTCCTTTATAATGGCGACTGTGACAACACGTTGTCTGGCTATTTCCCCGAATTTGCCTTGGAAAAATCGGTAGGTGATGGCGATGGCCGTTCTCTTTATGTACAGAAAACCGCACCCTACATCGCTGAGTGTGAGGGTGAATGTACCTTCCCTTGGAGAGCTATTGGTATTTCAAGAAATGATGTAGAGATGGCCAATAATGACCTGGTCTATAAATTAGCCTCTGCTCCCGATTCCAAACAAGACTTTAGTTGGGTAAAGCCCGGAAAGGTAGCTTGGGACTGGTGGAATGCCATGAATATTTATGGTGTAGATTTTAAATCAGGAGTAAATAATGAAACTTACAAGTATTATATAGACTTCGCATCGAAATTTGGTATTCAGTATGTCATTATGGATGAAGGTTGGTCTATTGGATTTGAAGACCTCTTTCATGTTGTTCCTCAGATTGACTTGAAAGGACTCATCGCCTATGCTGAAGAGCGAGGTGTGGGCATCATTCTATGGGCAGGTTACGGTCCTTTCCAGAAAGATGTGGAGAAGGCATGCAAAATATACTCTGAGATGGGTGTGAAGGGATTCAAGGTTGACTTCATGGATGCTTGTGACCAAGACGTCGTACGATTCCACCGTGATGCCGCCTCTATCGCTGCCAAATACCACATGTTGATGGATTTCCATGGAACATACAAGCCTACAGGGCTCCACCGCACCTACCCGAATGTAATCAACTATGAAGGTGTGTATGGCCTTGAAAACATGAAATGGGCCGACGAAGCCGATCAGGTGACCTACGACGTTACAATACCTTACATCCGTTTCTTTGCCGGTCCTGCTGACTATACGCAGGGTGCTATGCGAAATGCCACCAAGGGGAACTTCAGAGCGGTAAACTCAGAAGCGATGAGTCAGGGTACACGTTGTCGTCAGCTGGCTCAGTATGTCATCTTCTCCTCTCCGCTGAACATGCTTTGCGATGCGCCATCCAACTACCTTAAAGAGATAGAGTGTACTGAGTATATCGCGTCAGTACCTGAAGTGTGGGATGAGACAGTTGCGATTGATGGCAAGGTGGGCGAATATATCGTTTTAGCTCGACGCAAAAACGACACTTGGTATGTAGCAGCACTCACCAATTGGGACAGCCGTGATATTGAGATCAATCTTGATTTCATTAAGTCGCCTGCAAACTCTATGACTATCTTTAGAGATGGTGTAAATGCCGACAAGGTGGCAAGAGACTATAAGAAAGTGACCACCGAATACCCAAAGAACAAAGTCATCAAGGCGCACCTCGCTCCTGGTGGAGGGTTTGTTGCTATCATCAAAGAATCACAGTTATGAGGAAGAGATATTATTTATAATGAAAAAGTTAGTTATTCTTATCTGCTGTCTATGTCTCACTTGTTTGGCCGAGGCACAGATGGTGCAGGCCTATCAGTGGGCCAATATCCAGCGATATGCTTCCCAAAATGATTCCCTACGTGCGGCTCAAGGGAGCGCTCGCGTTGTCTTCTTGGGCAACTCCATTACCCAGCTTTGGGTGACGAAGCATCCTTCGTTCTTTCAAGAAAACGGCTATACAGGTCGGGGTATCAGCGGACAGACCTCTTCACAGTTTCTGCTCCGTTTCCGGGAGGATGTCTTGAAGCTCAAGCCACAGGTGTTGGTGCTCAATGCTGGAACCAATGACATTGCCGAGAATGCGGGTGAGTATAAAGAGGAAATGACGCTGGGCCATATCTGCTCTATGGTGGAGTTGGCGCAGGCTCATCAGATTCGGGTGGTACTGACCTCCGTTCTGCCTGCTGCTCGTTTTAGCTGGTGTCCCGAAGTCGCTCCTGTAGAAAGAATCCGTTCACTCAATGGGCGTCTGAAGGCCTATGCTGAAGCCCACGGCATACCTTTTGTGGATTACTATGCCGCTATGGTGAATCCTTCTGATGGCTCTTTGCCTTATGCCGATGATGGCGTCCACCCCACGGTGGAGGGGTATCTTATCATGGAGTCTCTGATTCATCCTGTGGTGGAAGGAATGTTGAAGCCTTAGCGTGTGAATCTATGTCATAGCATAGGTATATGAAAACTTAAAACGGCTAAATCTAACCAAAAAGTGAAGATTTAGCCGTTTTTGTACTTTGTGAAATCAGCTAAATCACGTCGTTTAACCTACTTTTAGCTGATTTTATCTCGGAATGTTGGGTTTTATCATGCTTTATTCTCATCTTTGCAAAGTAATTAAGATACCGATATGGAAAAGATTATAGGTAGAAAGTTCGAGAGTGAAGAATTGTCTAGGTGCAGTACGTCTTGCAAATATGAATTGGTGATACAATGATCGCTTAAGCTCCTTTAGGTCCTTAATAATGGAATTAAAATTTGGTTTTCGGATATCTTTACGCTGCTCTTCCTTATCTCTTTGTGAGATTAAGTTCTCAGAGTCGCCATACGTGATAGATAAGGCGTACGAAGCGCATTTGCGTGATGTGATGACCCTATTTAGAGAGGAAACCAAGACGAGAAAGTCGTTACTCATTACCTTTATTACCTCTTTTGGTGTGAAAGCCAACATTCATTCGGGGATTGTACAGAATGAGGTCTGCTTGGATCAACTCTTCATTTGACAGCTTTGCATGCTATTTTTCGTTCAAAGGCTATAAAGCGTCAGGTTACTAGTAATCTGATAAATGTTGCATACTCCACCTTCAAAGTGGGGTATGTAACATCTATGACAGCGTTTGTTACAATTGTTACACCTTATTCTAACTGTTTGCATTACCTTTGCCGACGATAAGAATAATCCTAAAAACGGTGAATACCATGAATGTAAAAAAGAAACTTTTGGCTTTGGGCTGCGGCCTGTTGATGGTCAGCTCCATCTCTGTAGCTCAAACTAAGACGGCTGAACCCGTGCGGTTCCTTGGCGACCGTCATGCGATGGTGCGTATCGACGCGCAGAAAAAGTATCTGCTTCTCCCCGTGGAGGAGAAAGAGGAGATGGCGCACGTACGCGTCATTAAGAACAATCAGTTACAGAAAACCTTCAACCTGCGTTTGGCAGTGGATAAGGTGGACTACTACGTACCTTACGAGGTGGAAGAGGGGGAACTTCTCTCCATCACCTTCCTGGCTAATTCGCGATCTACAGGTGCTATCAACGACTTTACCTGCTGGAAGCGGATGGACTATTCAGATAGCTTTGATGTGAAAAACGTGGAGAAACATCGACCCACCTACCACCACACACCCGCTTATGGCTGGATGAACGACCCCAACGGTATGTTCTTCAAGGATGGCGTGTGGCACCTCTATTTCCAATACAATCCCTATGGTTCCTACTGGGAGAATATGTCGTGGGGACACTCTACCAGTACCGATTTGATTCACTGGGAGCAGCAACCTACCGCCCTTATGGGCGATGGATTGGGCACCATCTTCAGTGGTTCGTGTGTGGTTGATAAGGAGAACACCGCTGGCTTTGGTGCCAATGCGGTTGTGGCTTTCTATACCTCAGCCGGTGAACGCCAGACGCAGTCGATGGCCTACAGCACAGATGGCGGCAAGACATTCACCAAGTATGCAAACAATCCGGTTCTGACCTCTGAGGCGCCCGATTTCCGCGACCCGAAGGTGTTCTGGAACGCTGAGGCTGGTTTCTGGAATATGATTCTGGCGGTTGGTCAAGAGATGCAGATCTTTTCATCAGCTAACCTGAAGGATTGGACATTCGAGAGCAGTTTCGGCCGCCAATATGGGAACCACGGCGGCGTATGGGAGTGCCCCGACCTGATGAAGATGCCTGTTGAGGGCACCGATCAGTCAAAGTGGATGCTGATTTGCAACATCAACCCCGGCGGCCCGTTTGGTGGTAGCGCTACGCAGTACTTCGTCGGCACGTTCGATGGTCACACCTTCCAGTGTGAGTCGGCCCCCGAGGTCACCAAGTGGATGGATTACGGTAAGGACCACTACGCTACGGTCACCTTCTCTGACGCGCCCGATAACCGCAAGGTCGCCATCGCTTGGATGAGCAACTGGCAGTATGCCAATCAGGTACCCACTAAGCAGTTCCGCTCAGCTAACAGCATTGCCCGCGATTTGGGCCTCTTTGAATACAAGGGAGAAACCTATTGCAGTGTACGCCCTGCCAAGGAGATGGATGCCGCTCGTGGTGAAGTGCTGAAGCAACCTACTGAGCGTTGCGAAATCGTCATCACCCTGCGCGGCGAGGCTGAGATTACCCTGCGTAATGCCAAAGGCGAACGGGTGATGATGACTTACAACCCTGATGAGGAGCACTTCTACATGAACCGCCTGCAGAGTGGTGATGTCTCTTTCAGCGATAACTTCCCCACTATCACCGTGGCCCCTACCTATGGTAAGCTGAAGCAGCTACGCCTCTTCGTAGATAAGTGCAGCATTGAGGCCCTGGATGCTGACGGCAAGATGGCGATGACCAACTTGGTCTTCCCCTCAGAGCCTTATAATAAGCTGACCATCAAGGGTAAGGCCAAAGCTAAAATCTATAGCATAAAATAGGAGCAGACAGCACAAACCTCATTTATATATTATTCTCAAGAGATATTTATCTGTAAAATTTCATAGGTATGAACAACGATACATCTTCTTCTCAGTGGACTAAGATGCTGCCACTGATGCTCTGCTTCTTTGCTATGGGCTTCGTTGACCTGGTTGGTATTGCCTCAAACTACGTGAAGGCCGACCTCAATCTGACCGATTCTCAGGCCAATATGTTCCCCTCTTTGGTCTTCTTCTGGTTCCTGATCTTCAGTGTGCCTACGGGCATGTTGATGAACCGCATTGGCCGTAAGAAGACGGTGCTCCTCAGCTTAGTGGTGACTCTCTTCTCCCTGTTGCTGCCTCTCTTTGGCGATGGCTATACCCTGATGCTGCTCTCGTTCTCGCTGCTGGGTATCGGTAATGCGCTGATGCAGACCTCGCTCAACCCCTTGGTATCAACAGTGATTCGTGGCGGAAACCTCGCCTCTACGCTCACCTTCGGTCAGTTTGTCAAGGCCATTGCCTCGTTCATGGCGCCCTATATCGCCATGTGGGGAGCTATGGCTACCATTCCTACCTTTGGCTTGGGTTGGCGTGTGCTGTTCCCCATCTACCTCATTATCGGTGTGATGGCCACCTTGGCCCTTTACGGTACCTCGATTGAGGAGGAGCCCATCGAGGGCAAAGCCTCGTCGGTTGTAGATTGCGTCAAGCTGCTCTCTCGTCCTGTGGTACTGCTCTGCTTCATCGGCATCATGTGCCATGTAGGTATCGACGTAGGTACCAACACCACGGCTCCCAAGCTGCTGATGGAGCGTCTGGGCATGAACCTGAACGAAGCCGCTTTTGCCACCTCGCTCTACTTCATCTTCCGTACCATCGGTTGCCTCACAGGCTCCTTCTTCCTGCGTGTGCTCAGTAACCGCCTCTTCTTCATCATCAGCGTGGCAATGATGGCCCTCTCCATGGCTGGACTCTTTGTAGGTACCTCGCGCGAGGTTCTCTATGTGGCTATAGCTCTGGTGGGTTATGGTAACAGCAACATCTTCTCGCTCGTCTTCTCTCAGGCGTTGCTCTCTGATAAGAGCCGTCAGAACGAGATTAGCGGACTGATGATCATGGGCCTCTTTGGTGGCACCGTCTTCCCCTTGGCTATGGGTGTAGCTGCCGATGCCATGGGTCAGCAAGGCGCTGTAGCCGTGATGGCGGTCGGTGTAGCCTATCTGCTGCTCTTCTTCTTTAGAATGAAGAAATAAGAGCCTCCCAGCCCCGCTTATGGGAGACCCTCCCAGCCCCCCTTAAAGGGGGGGGTGACTTATTAACTTGTCAACTAATAATCACTAAAACACTATATCTATATGAACGATATTATCGTAGGAATGGGCGAGGCTTTGTGGGATTGCCTGCCTGAAGGAAAGAAAATTGGTGGCGCTCCTGCCAACTTTGCATACCATGTCTCTCAGTTTGGATTCAATAGCCGCGTAGTCAGTGCGGTGGGTAATGATGCATTAGGCGATGAACTGATGGAGGTCTTTAACTCTAAGAAACTGCAAACTGCCATTGCACGTGTAGAGTATCCTACTGGTACGGTACAGGTTACCCTGGATGCGGTGGGTGTACCTCAGTATGAGATTAAAGAGGGTGTAGCTTGGGATAACATCCCCTTCAACGACAGTTTGCGCGATTTGGCGCTGCGTACACGGGCCGTTTGCTTCGGTTCGCTGGCACAGCGTAGCGTGGTGAGCCGCACTACTATCAACCGTTTTCTCGACGCCATGCCCGATACTGGCAACGAGCTGAAGATTTTCGACATCAACCTGCGTCAGAACTTCTACACCCGCGAGGTGCTCTGCGAGTCGATGCAGCGCTGCAATATCTTGAAGATTAACGACGAAGAGCTGGTTACTATCAGCCGCATCTTCGGTTACCCTGGTATCGACCTGCAGGATAAGTGTTGGATCCTCTTGGCCAAATATAACCTGAAGATGTTGATTTTGACTTGTGGTACCAATGGCAGCTATGTTTTCACCCCCGGTGTAGTGAGCTTCCAGGAGACGCCGAAGGTTAAAGTTGCCGATACCGTAGGCGCTGGCGATTCCTTCACCGCCACCTTCACGGCAGCCATCCTCAAGGGTATGCCCATCCCCGAAGCGCATAAACTGGCTGTCGAGGTGAGTGCCTTTGTCTGCACTCAGAGCGGCGCGATGCCCACCCTGCCTCAAACCATCCTTGACCGCATGGCGAAATAGCACGGTATAGATCTTTAACACCTCTTGATAGATGCGAAAAGGGGCAAGAGCGCCTCGAACGGCACCGACCGCTACATCTGGGGCTGGACACCCTTCCGCACCGGCACCACCATCCACGATAAGAATATTGCCGTAGGCGCTGAGGGCGAGCCCAACTGGTCGGGTGCGCTGGTTTGCCACAAACTGGTGCAGCATGCTGACGGTACGCTCAGCGTGGGCGAGGTGCCAGCCATGGCCGCCAAGTATGACCAGCCAGTCGAGTTGAAGGTGATGGCCTCAGAGAACTACACCTCAGGCGCCCTCAATGGCGAAGGCTACGTGCTCTACAACCGTCTGGGCCAGCACAACCACATCTCGTTTACGCTGACCACTGCCGGCGAAGGCGATAAGTGGGGCGTATCTTTCGTCAGAGGCACCGACGCTACGAAGTACTACTCATTAGTAGTCAACCCCGAGTGGGAGAACGGCCGTCGCAAGGTGAATTTTGAGCAAGAGGGTAGCGAGGGCAAAGGCTTCATAGCCGGCGCAGACGGCTACATCTTCCCCCGTCCGGCTGACAACAGCTACAAGGTAGATATCTACACCGACAATTCGGTGGTGGTGATGTACATCAATGGAGAGTATGGTACCACCCAGCGCATCTACGGCCTGCCGATGAACTGCTGGTCTATCAACAGCTACGGAGGCAACGTCACCATCAGCGATTTACAAGTCACAGGTTATTAATCCCCACCTTCTATTTGCTTCGCTGTAACTCCGCGTTACGCTAAAGTGAGAGTCCCTATGGCGCACCTTTCCGGGCGCTCAGAGTGGCTCTCACTTTTTTTATGGTAGGCCCCCCCCACATGGCGAAATGCAAGGAAACAGCGTCATGGCCAGCCAGCAGCATCTAGGCTATTAATCTAACTCCTTAACATCCATAGGAGATGGAATCGAAAACAGCGTCCAAAACAAAACTGTTATCTGTTATCTGTTCCCCAAAAAATGTTAAATGGGCCGTTATACCCGGTCCAAAATAAACTGTTATCTGTCAGTCGTTTGTTTTGTGGCTGGTATAGGATAAATCTTACCCTATGCCACGATAACCACTTTTTTTCTTCCATTTTATCGATTATTCTACTTTATTTCTATATATTTGCAAGCGATAACTGTTTGTATCTATATCATAAAAACTATGAACTATCGCTTTGTCTCTTTTTTCGCTCTGATTTTTACCGCATTGACCAGCTCCCTGTTGGCTCAGAATCATTACACTATCAATCATCTGCAGGGACTATCTAACAGTGCCGTGTTGTGCGTCTATCAGGATAGTGTGGGGTTAATGTGGTTTGGAACATACGATGGCTTAAACTGCTACGATGGTAAGCGCATCGAGGTCTATCGGGCGGACTTTTCGAAGGACAAGACCTTAGACAATAATATCATCTCTCATATCCAGCCTGCCAGTGACGGCCACCTTTGGGTACAAAGTTTCAGTGGTGTCAATCTCTTCTCGTGCAACGACATGAGCGTGACTGAAAACTATGAGTTTCCTAATGAAGAGACATTGGTCTTTTCTGATTCCAAAGGCCATAGTTGGGTATTAGGCACTCGATACCTCTATTATTACCATCAGGATCTCAAGCAATTTGTACGTATCCATACCATTGAATACCCCTTAATCAATCTGAATCACTCTGCGTTTATCGATGAAAAGGGGGCTCTTTGCGTTGTCCCTTACAAAGGAACCGAAATGCATCGTTACGCTCTTGACCGCTTTAGTGGAGATAAAAGTTTAGTTAAGCTCTCAATCACATCAAGCCAACTTCACAACAAGCCCATAACAGAGACCTTCTATCACCATGGGATTCTCTATTTTATCGATGCCAAACAAAACCTTTTTCTTTATGATATATCGCGAAGCGCCAAGATGTTTATCCGAAACGTCTCCTCGCTGATTAATCAGTATGGTCGTTTCAATAACATTATCTCCTATCACGCTGAGTTGATTGTGACACTCAAAAATGGAGGCATTCTTCATCTGAGGTCATCGGACCATTATGGTGAAGAGATGATACGTTCAGACATCCGTGCATTTGATCTGTTTCATGATGCCAAGCAAGACATACTCTGGTTGGGTACAGACGGTCAAGGCGCCGTAATGCTTTATACCCAACACTCCAACGCATGCAACCTGTTGATGCATCAAGTGGCCCCCACGGTGATGGGGCAGGTGAGAGGCATTTTAACCGACAGCCTGGGTAACCTCTGGATAGGGACTAAGGGAGACGGTCTGCTCAAGATACCGCTGTATGATAAGGAAGAGAGGCCCAACGCAGAAATCTATCTGCCTAATCGCAAAACCTCTGCAAACTACTATCAGCGTAAGGCTGACTTCAATCCGGTTTTCACCCTCTGGAAGAAACGCTACAACAACGACTTCTGGGTTGGTCGTTCAGATTCCACCCTCAGCTACTATTCCTATAAAACGGATCGCATAGAACAGGTCGATGGCAGGTTGTCAGAGTACCCGTTTGAATTGCATGGCGTCTATGAAGAGAACGACTCCACCCTATGGCTTGCAACCATCAATAGTGGCGTGATGCGGGTTTCTATCGCGGATTACAACAATCCACGAGTCGTCTCTTCGCAACAAATCCACTGCATGAGCGGTGAAAAGGCTATCATGGAGTTCTCCTCACTCTTAGTTGAAGGGGACAGTGTACTTTGGTGTGGAACGCGAGGGTATGGACTGGTTCGCATCAGCATCGCTAATCAGAAGGTTCAGGTCATCTCTCTTAAAGAGAAACTGAAAAAAGCCGTTGATGATGTGCTTTGCCTCTGTGCCTATAATGATAAGTCCCTCTTTGTGGGTACCACGGCGGGATTGGTGGCTATCGAAAAGGAGGGTAATAGTTTGAGATATAGACATATTGGCCACGATCAAGGGCTGTTTAATGACATGATTCATGGCATTCTAAAAGATGACCAAGGTATGCTATGGCTCAGCACCAATAAGGGGGTGATAGAATATGATTCGCAGACAGGGGGCTCGTATGCCTATTATTACAGCAGAGGCATGGCTATTGGCGAGTTCAGCGATGACAGTTATTACCGCTGCCCCTACACCAGTAGACTCTTTTTGGGTGGAATCAACGGGCTAATCTATATGCAGAACACCAAAGACTCGCCCGATGAGTACTACCCTCCCATCGTCATGCGTAGGCTACGTATCAATGGCCAAGAGCATGAACTGAATGCCTTCATGAACCGCAATACCCATACCATCAGGCTTTCTGAGGAGCAGAACAACTTTTCCCTGGAATATGCTGCGTTAGATTATCTGCACAGCGACATTGAATACGCCTATATTCTGGAAGGGTACGATAAGGAGTGGAGCCGGTTCACCAAAGAGAACTTTGCCGATTTTCAGAACATCCCCTATGGCACCTATACCTTCAAGGTAAAGTACAAGAAGGATGTCTTAGACTCCGTTTGTAAGGAACTTAGCTACACGATAGTGATTGAACCCTATTGGTACCATTCATCATCAGCCCATGCGCTTTATGTTCTCTTGCTGATTGCTCTGTTTGCCGCCTTGTTTTACTACTTGTGGAAACAGGGGTGGTGGAGTAAGATTCAAGATGCCTGTCAAGTACTTACCCTTCCTAATGGCGTGCCTGAGTCAAAGGGTGCAAATCAACCTCAGTCAGAGTTTGCTCCATTCCCTTATGCCACGACCGATGAGCAGCGACAGTTTGCCCGCGCTATCATGGAGCTGATAGATCAATCTTTAGACCATGAAGAGATGGGTACAACCTATTTGGCAGAAAAGATGCACATGAGTCCACGTCAGTTTTATCGGAAGTTCAAGGAGATTTCAGGTACTAATCCCGGTGACTATATTAAGAACTACAAAATGGACAAAGCAGCCGATCTGCTTCGTAATAGTACGCTCTCTATTCAGGAGGTGATGGATGCCATAGGTATTGCCAGCCGACCCTATTTTTATAAAGAGTTCGCACGCAAGTATCAGACTACACCAAGTCACTATAGAAAGAGCCATGAGGAGCCAAAAGAGAAGGTCTGAAAGAGGACATTCTATACTGAATTCGGACTTTATGCGTTTGAATTAACATGTTCTCAATTTGGACTTAATATTTTTATTTGTTTGTAAATAAGTAAATTAACCTGTTCTCAAATTGTTTTACTATTCTTTTTTAAGACTTTTTAATTTACATTTAAAAAGTGTCTTTTTAGAGGATATTGATTTGTTTTTACATGCTTAAATTTGCAGTGTAAATCTTATGCAAATCTAATATCCATTACTAAAAAATGCTGAAAAGAGTAGTTAATTTGTGTCTGTTCTTATGTTTGGCAGTATCAACTCAAGCTCAAGAGAATACGCCTAAAAAGGCGGCAGACTATGTCAACCCACTGATTGGTACACAAGGCATGGGCCATACCTTCCCAGGCGCGTGCGTACCTTTTGGTATCGTTCAATTAAGTCCGGATACGGATACCATTCCTCACAGCGTAAAGGGAGTCTATCAGAAAGAGACGTATGCCTACTGTGCGGGATACCAGTATCAAGACCCCACCATTGTAGGGTTTAGCCACACGCATCTCAGCGGTACGGGTCACTCAGACCTTGGTGACATCTTGTTGATGCCTGCTGTTGGCGAAGTCAAATTGAACCCTGGCAGAGCCCATACACCTGAAGAGGGTTATCGCTCACGATTCAATCACACCACCGAAAAAGCCCGAGCCGGATACTACGAGGTGATGCTTGAGGATTATGCTATCAAAGCGCAGCTCACCGCCACACAACGCGTAGGCGTACATCAATATACCTTCCCCAACGGAGGCAGCGATGGACACTTAGTTATGGATTTGACTCATGGTATTTATAATTACGATGGCAAAACTCGTCTCGCTTACCTTCGCGTTGAGAATGATACGCTGTTAACCGGTTACCGCATCACGGAGGGATGGGCCAGAACGAACTATACCTACTTTGCCATCTCCTTCTCTCAGCCTATTCAGTCGTATGGTTTCAAGGATAAAAAACAATCGACCTACAAAGGCTTCTGGCGCCGATTCAATCAGTATGAAAACTTTCCAGAGATGGCTGGACGAGATGTCGTATCCTACTTTCACTTCAATACCTCTGAAAACTCGACGTTGTTAGTCAAGGTGGCTCTCTCTGGAGTCAGCACAGAGGGTGCCCTGAAAAACTTAAAGGCTGAGACCGAGGGTAAAACGTTCGATGAGTTGGTTCAAGAGGCCTCTGAACAGTGGAATAACTCTCTTTCAGCTCTTCAGATTGAGGGCACTGATGATGACAAAGCCATGCTCTACACCTCATTTTACCACACAATGATTAACCCCTCTGTCTATATGGACGTGGATGGTAAGTACCGCGGATTAGATCATAACATTCATCAGGCCGATGGATTCACCAATTACACCATCTTCTCGCTTTGGGATACCTATCGCGCAGAACATCCTTTCCTAAACCTTTTCTTCCCAGAGCAGGATAGGGATATGGTGAAGTCCATGATAGCCCACCAGCAGCAAAGTGTTCATCACATGCTGCCGGTGTGGAGCCTGATGGGTAATGAAAATTGGTGTATGGGTGGTTATCATGCCGTGCCCGTTCTGGCTGACGCCATCTGCAAAGAGAACTATGCCGACCAAGGTGAGGCACTCAAAGCCATGGTAGAGACCTCGAACGTAGGCTATTACGACTACCTGGCCGATTACATCAAGCAGGGCTACGTACCCTTTGAGAAGAGCAGCACCTCAGCCTCAACCACCTTGGAGTATGCCTACGATGACTGGTGTATCTACAACACAGCTCTGAAAGAGGGCAATCAAGAGGTGGCTTCACGCTACCGCCAACGTGCACTAAACTACCGCAACCTCTTTCATCCTACCCTGAAGTTCATAGCACCGCGCTATGCTGATGGCACCTTTAAGCCCGATTTTGATCCCCTGCAAACGCATGGCGAAGGCTTCATCGAAGGTAATTCATGGAACTTCTCTTTCCATGCGCCGCACGATGTATTTGGTCTGATGAAGGCCATGGGCGGTGACAAGGTCTTCGTCAAGCGCCTGAATCAGCTATTCGAAATGGAACTACCTAAACACTATTATGAAAAGAACGAAGATATTACCGAAGAGGGCCTGATTGGTGGATATGTCCATGGTAACGAACCCAGTCATCACATTCCCTACCTTTATGCCTGGACCTCGCAGCCTTGGCATACGCAATATTGGGTACGCCATATTGTCAACCGCATGTACCGAAACCATATTGCTGGATTGGGTGGTAATGACGACTGCGGACAGATGTCAGCATGGTATCTCTTTACCGTGATGGGATTCTATCCCGTTTGCCCCGGAACGGACCAGTACGTCTTGGGTGCTCCGCGGTTCACCTCTCTGAAAGCCACGCTGCCCAATGGCAAATGCTTGGAGATTAAGGCGCCGAACGTCAGTGATAAGAATTGTTATGTGCGCTCGCTGCGAATCAATGGCAAGGTGGTCAATCGTCTTTATGTCACTCATCAGGAGGTGCTTAACGGAGGCCTTTGGGAGTTTGAGATGAGCGATAAGCCCTCTACCCAGCGTGGCCGTAAAATCAATGAAAAACCCTATTCTTTAACCCAAAACTAACTAAAACCAATGAAACAGATGAAATTCTTTTGTGGTGCTATGTTCATTATGGCAGCACAGATTGCATGTCAAAACGAGAGTAAACCATTAGAGGTATCAGATGATTGGTCAAATTATCATGTAGGCTATATCGCTTTTCAAGACAAAGCGCCCGAAAGCAGAGGTTCGGCCATCTATCATCAGATTATCACCAACCCCGAAGCCTATATCACCGCTCAGGCTAAAGATGTACTTTCTACCCTTTACTTCTCACCGGCAGACAGTATAGTGCCCGTTGATACCTTGCACTACACACTGGAAGATATTAAAGGTATCTCCGCCAAAGAGGGCGGCAATGGGATAGTCAGCATCTTCTACAGCACCCAGCACATAGAGAAATCATTCGCTGAGAATGATACTGCGAAGGTACTATTCGAAACCCGTGGCGTACTGCTCCATGAGTTGACCCACGCCTACCAGCTGGAGCCTCAAGGTATAGGTAACTATGGTAACAGCCGTGTATTCTGGGCCTTTATTGAAGGTATGGCCGATGCCGTGCGCATTGCCAATGGTGGCTTTGGAGAGGGCGCACGTCCCATTGGTGGAAGCTACATGGACGGCTACCGTACAGCCGGTTACTTCTTCGTATGGCTGCGTGATAACAAAGACCCCGATTTCTTGAAGAAGTTCAATCGTAGCACATTGGAGGTAATCCCCTGGTCATTCGATGGAGCAATTAAGCATGTCTTAGGCCAAGAGTACAATATCGATGAACTTTGGCATGAGTATCAAGTAGCCGTAGGCGATATAAAAGCTTAACCTTATTCAACAGATTCCATATTTCAAATGAAAAAACTATTACTAACGACCTGCACAGTTGCTCTGCTGTGCAATGCCCTTCAGGCCGAAGACTTGACCCATTATGTCAAGCCTCTGGTTGGAACGGATGGCTATGGCAATGTCTATCCCGGTGCTCAAATTCCGTTTGGAGGTATTCAGATTAGCCCGGATACTGACGATCGTTTCTATGATGCCGCTTCGGGGTACAAGTATAACCATACCTCCATTCAAGGTTTCAGCCTGACGCACCTGAGCGGTACGGGTATTCCTGATTTGGGCGATTTCCTCTTCGTGCCCGGCGTAGGAGAGGCCAAACTGGTGCCTGGTACACGCGAGAATCCCGACGAAGGCTATCGTTCGCGCTATTCACACAACAAAGAGTGGGCCTCGCCTAACTATTATGCCGTAGAGTTGGAGGATTATGGTGTCAAGGCGGAGATGACCGCTGGCTTGCGGAGCGGCATGCTTCGCTTCACCTACCCGAAGAGCGAACAGGCTTTTGTGATGATTGACATGAACCACACCCTTTGGCAGCATTGTGAATGGGCCAATCTGCGTGTGCTTAACGACTCTACGTTGACTGGCTACAAGTTAGTGAAAGGTTGGGGACCCGAACGGCACATCTACTTTACGGCAACCTTCTCAAAGCGTCCAGATAGCATCCGTATCTATCAAGAGGGTAAACCAGTTATCTACAACACGAAACGCTTCCGCAGCGAAAACGAAGCATGGGGTAAGAATCTGATAGTTGTCGCATCGTTTAAAACAGGCCAGAATGAGCAAATCTGCGTGAAGACTGCGATTTCAGCTGTGAGCACCGATGGGGCTATAGGCAATATCAAGGAGTTGGATAACCTCTCATTTGATGCCTTGCACCGTCAGGGTGTCGCCTTGTGGCAAGAGGAGCTGTCGCGTTACAAGGT
Source organism: uncultured Mediterranea sp. (assembly GCA_945836915.1). Classification (GTDB taxonomy): domain Bacteria; phylum Bacteroidota; class Bacteroidia; order Bacteroidales; family Bacteroidaceae; genus Bacteroides. The sequence goes on along the minus strand of CAMAMO010000006.1, from coordinate 6,317 downwards.
AACCGGTAGCGATCAGCTGAAAGAGACCTTCTATACTTCGGCTTATCATGCCGCGCTTCATCCTTTCCTCTTCCAAGACGCGGATGGCAGATTCCGTGGTTTGGATAAGAATATCGAGAAGGCTGAAGGCTTTACGAACTATACCACCCTCTCCTTGTGGGACACCTACCGGGCATATCATCCTTGGCTCAATTTGGTTCATCAAGAGCTGAATGCCAACATCGCCAACTCCATGCTGGCTCATTACAATAAAAGTGTGGAGAAGATGCTGCCCATCTGGTCATTCTATGGCAATGAAACCTGGTGTATGATTGGTTACCATGCGGTCTCTGTCTTGGCCGATATGATTGTGAAGGATGTCAAGGGCTTTGACCATGAAAAAGCGTTTGAGGCGATGGTGACTACCGCCATGAATCCTCATTACGATTGTCTGCCCTTCTACCGTGACCATGGCTACGTGCCTTTCGACAAAGAGGCCGAGTCGGTATCGAAGACGTTGGAATATGCCTATGACGACTATTGCATTGCGCAGGCAGCAAAGAAACTGGGCAAGGAGAAAGAGTATGCCTACTTCCTTAACCGCGCCCTTTCATACCAAACGTTGATTGATCCAGAAACCAAGTACATGCGCGGCAAAGACAGCCAAGGCGCTTGGCGCACCCCCTTCACCCCGATAGCCTATCAGGGTCCTGGCTCTGTACACGGCTGGGGCGACATCACGGAGGGATTCACCATGCAATACACCTGGTACGTACCTCACGATGTACAAGGTTACATCAACTTAGCAGGCAAGAAGCTCTTTAAGCGCCGTTTGGATGAACTGTTCACCGTAGAACTGCCTGATGATATACCTGGGGCACATGATATTCAGGGACGCATTGGCGGCTATTGGCATGGCAATGAGCCTTGTCACCACGTCGCTTATCTCTACAACTATTTAGGTGAGCCCTGGAATTGCCAAAAGTGGGTACGCCAGATTGCTTCGCGTTTCTATGGCAACACACCTGATGCGCTGAGCGGTAACGACGACTGCGGCCAGATGTCGGCTTGGTATATGTTTAACTGCTTGGGATTCTATCCCGTGGCTCCGTCAAGCAATATCTATAACTTTGGGTCACCCTGTGCTGAAGGGGTCGAGGTGACACTGAGTAACGGCAAGCAGCTGAAGATAACCACAGAAAATTGGTCAGAGCAGAACCTCTACGTCCGTGAGATTTACTTGAACGGCACACCTTACAGCAAGTCGTATCTCACTTATGACGATATCAAAGCGGGTGCACACATCCATTATGTGATGGCTGAACGTCCCAATTACGGCCGAGGCAAAGCGAAGTCCGCGCTGCCTCCCTCACTCTCTGGTGAAAAGAAGACATTGAAATACATACCTATTATTAACCAATAAAAAAAGTATGAAAAATGAATGATTTTAGATTTTTAAGCAGGTCGCTCTATGGTCTGCGTAACAGCTCATTTGTAGCCCTTATGGCTTGCAGCTTGGGTGCCACCCCAGCTATGGCGGCCAGCTACGAAGCAAGTGCGGTGGAAGCTACACAGCAAACCACCACGGTAAAAGGAACAGTTGTTGACAAGGAGAGTCTCCCCATTATCGGCGCAACTGTTTTAGTGGAAGGAACTCAAACGGGCGTTATCACCGATATCGATGGCAATTTCAGCATTGATGTTCCTAAAGGCCAGGGTAAATTGGTCATTTCGTATATCGGCTACTCACCGGTTACGGTTGCTTTGAATGGTCGTACTCAAATCAACGTGACACTGTTTGAGGAGAGCGTTAATCTGCAAGAGGTTGTTGTGGTGGGTTACAACACCGTAAAGCGTAACCAATTGACCGGTTCGGTTGATATGGTGAAGAGTGATAAGATTGCCAATCAGACCTCTGCCACACTGGAGGACCGTCTGCAGGGTAAGGTGGCTGGTTTGATGATTTCGACCGGTTCTGGTCAGCCTGGTTCAAACGACGTGAAGATTCGTATCCGCGGTACCGGTTCTATCAACGGTTCTAACACCCCGCTCTACATACTGGATGGTGTGATGATTGAGGCTGCACAGTTCGCTTCGCTGAACAATGATGATATCGCCGACATCCAGGTGCTGAAAGATGCATCAGCTACGGCTATCTACGGTTCACGTGGTGCTAACGGTGTGATTGTCATCACCAGCAAGCGTGGTAAGGAGGGACGTACGCAGGTAAGCTACAACCTGAAGGTGGGTTCATCCATCATGCGCGACCCCAAGACTCGCATGATGACTGGTCCGGAGAATGTGCTCTATCAAACCTATTGCGTAGAGGCAAGTCCTAACTCAACCAACTTCCCCTTGATGCGCCTGCTCGGTCTGGAGATTAAAGAGAAGAATGGCTCCATCTCAGCTGATGAGTTGAGCGAGTTGAATGCTGGACGCGGACGTCTGCAGTCTGCACGTAGCACCGATACCGATTACCTCGACGAGATGACTCAGAACGGTTTCCTCATGGAGCATAGCCTCTCTATCAATGGTGGTAATGAGAAGACGAAGTTCTTTATCTCTGGTTCTTTCCTGGATCAAGATGGTGTCTTGAAGAAATCGGCCATGAAGCGTTACGCTGGCCGTTTCAACATCGACCATAAGCTGAACAAACTCGTTGACTTTGGCGTACGTGCCAGCGTGGGTTACGCAGATTCTGACTTCTCAGATCCTGATACGGGAAGTCCTTACCGTATTAGCTATCAAAACCCTTGGTTCACAGCCCTGTTGGCCTATCCATATGAAGATCCTAAGACGTGGTTCAATGGTGATAACCCCACATTAATCACCAAATATTTTGACCAAAAGAAGGGTCTGCTGCGTTTGGTAGGTTCTGCTTACGTCAATGTGAATATCACCGACTGGTTGCGCTTCAAGACCAACTTCGGTATCGACTACTATAATGTGAAGACAAGAGCTACCCTCGACCGCGAGCACCCCAAGGCTTCTCAGAACCACGGCTACATGGATCAGGCTACCTCGGATACCCGTCGCTACACCTGGACCAATACGTTGAACTTCATGAAGACCTTCAATGAAATTCATGCCCTCTCTGGTGTGGCAGGTTTCGAGCTCTTCGATGGTACCTACTACGGCTTTAACCAAAGAGGTTATGATTTGGACCCCTATATGAAGGATTCTCCAGCAGGTATCGGCGATAAGACTGGTGCTTCTAAATTCCCACCCACCATTGGCGGTAGCAGAACGCGTAGCAACCTGTTGTCACTCTTTACACAGTGGAACTACACCTTGAAGGACCGTTACAACTTCTCTGCCAGCTTGCGTTACGATGAGAGTTCCAAATTCATTGGAAGCAACAAGGATGCCATCTTCTGGTCAGTAGGTGCCGCTTGGGACCTGAGCCGTGAAGGTTTTATGAGCCAGTTTAAAAATATTGACCAGCTGAAGGTTCGTGCCAGCTATGGTACGACTGGTAACCAGGATGGTATCGGTGACTTTGTGACGTCGAATGGCTACTCTAAGACTTCATACAACGGCCAATCAGGTTACTACCACAGTGTGCTGGGTAACAACAACCTGAAGTGGGAAACCTCAGCTCAGTTTGACCTGGGTGCCGACCTGCGTATGTTTGGACACAGACTGAATGTTTCTGCCGACTTCTATGTGAAGAACACCAAGGACCTGCTGATGAGCAAGACCATCTCTCAGACCTCTGGTTATGGATCGATTTATACCAATGCTGGTTCAATCCGCAACACGGGTGTGGAACTTGCTGTTAGCGGTACTCCTATCCGTACAGCTGACTTTGAGTGGAATATCGGTGCCAATATCACTTTCAACAAGAACAAGATTACCGACCTTGGCGCTTGGGCTAACGAAGATAACCGATTCATCAACGGCGATGTGCTGTACGAGGTAGGTAAGGCACTCGGTACCTGGTGTATGGTGGAATGGGCAGGCGTTAATCCTCAGACCGGTGAGGTGTGGTTCTACGACCAAAAGGGCGGCAAGACAGAGAATATTGCTGAGGCTCCCGTAGTCGATAAGTTTAAGTCTTCTGAAGTACCTATCTTCGGTGGCTTTGATACCAGCCTTTCATACAAGGGCTTCTCGCTCTCAGCTAACTTTACCTATGCCCTCGACTACTACATCATGAACGCTTCACGTTGGTACGTTGATAACCATAACTTCAATGGTAACAAGCCTGCGTACATGCTGACGATGTGGCGCCAGCCGGGTGACGTGACGAACGTTCCGCGTTTCGGTGCGAAGAACAACCCCAGCCCTTGGGCTTCTCAATTCCTGGAAGATGCCTCATTCCTCAAGTTGAAGGTGGTTCGTCTGGGTTGGACGCCTTCACGCAAGTTGCTCTCCAAGCAGAAAATCTTCCAGTCAATCAATCTCTTTGCACAGGCTGAGAATGTCTTTACCATTACAGACTATCGCGGTATGGACCCTGAGACCAGTGGCAGCCAAGATTTGATGTCTTATCCTACTCCGTTGACACTTACGTTTGGTGCAACCATCAACTTTTAACCCTTTAAAATAGGATTACGATGAAAATATTATATAAAAGCATTTTTGCTCTCGCATTGACCGCTACTGCATTGACGTCGTGCGACTTCACAGATCTGACTCCTACAGATCAGATTGATGACAGTTCCATCTACAGCTCTGTCACCTCATTGGAACAAACCGTGACCGGTGCCTATGCACTGATGTCATATAAACAACTGGTACGCGTCAGCGCGGTGTTGAGCGACGACGTCATCAAAGGTGGTCAGAACGGTGGTGCCGGTGACGATACCTACCAATGGACATACACCGCTCCCACAGGCGAACATAACGACATCTGGTCACGCCAGTACCGTATCATTAACCTGACCAACCGCATCCTGCAAGGTGCTGAGGGCGTACAGGCCAACGATGCCGACGAAACGGCCAGAAAGAACAACTGCATCGGTACAGCCAAGTTCCTTCGCGCCTACAGCGCACTCGAGTTGCTGCTCTATTTCTCTGACATTGAGAACGAAAGCGGTTATGGTATCCCCTACGTGACCGAACCTGTCATTCTGCAAACTCCCGGTCGTAACACGGTGAAGGAGTGCTTCGACAACATCGTTCAGGATCTGAACGATGCACGTTCCCTCTTGACGCTGAGCAAGCCCTCTACGCCCGGTTACGCTAACCAGCTGGCTGTGGATGCCCTGTTGGCCCGTATCTACCTCTATCGTAAAGACTATGCAAAGGCTGATGAGTATGCCAAGAAGGTGCTCGACCAAATGCCTTTGGCTGACATCAATGAGTATGCTGACATCTGGAGCGATAAGAGCGAGAAAGAGGTGGTTTGGAAGTTGAAACGTAATACGGGTGACGAGACCATCGGTACCATCTTCTGGAGCGGTGATAACAGTAGTGCTTTCGAGCCTGCACCGGCGTTTATCGCCTGCTTTGAGGCGGGTGACGTGCGTCTGTCAACCTTCGTAGGCGATGGCGTTGACCGCGATAACGTACCTGTAAAGCGTGTAAATAAATACAAAGGCTCTGACGCAAACGTGGGTTTGGCAGATGCCAAGATGATTCGCTCTTCAGAGATGCTGCTTATTCGTGCTGAGGTGGCTGCACAGAGCGACCTGACCGCTGCGAACAAGCTGCTGAACCAGCTGCGCGCTAATCGTATCGAGGGCTGGGTGGATCAGACCTATAGTACCAAGGCTGAATTTATCGATGAATTGCTGTTAGAGCGTCGCCGCGAACTCTGCTTCGAGGGACATCGTTTCTTCGATATGCGCCGCTATAAGAGAGCACTCTACAAACCTCTTATCGACAAGACCTTAGAGGTTGGTAATTACCGCTGGCTGATGCCTATTCCTAATGGCGAAATGCAAGGAAATAGCGTCATTGCCAGCCAACAGAATCCAGGCTATTAATCTAACTCCTTAACATCCATAGGAGGAAAATCTTCCTCCTATTTATTCAGAGAAGACTCAGAAGGCTAACACTGTTAGCCGACTGGGTCTTTTTTTGGGTTCATCCGACATTTCGAGCGATACGACAATCTTGTAGTACATATAGCCTTAGCTAAAAAATGTTCAGCGGTTTTCTTCCTCTTGACACTACTTCTTTCAATCTATCACTGCATCTGTTGGGTGAACCTATTATCTCGCCATTTCCAATAGAAACAATATAATATTGGAATTTTCCAAAAGCAATATTGGAATTCCATTGGAAAGTGTGATACTTTGCAGAAGATTTATTAAGCACCAATGTTATGATTACAGCAGAAGACATTTCGGCAGAAAGAGCCTTTCTCGCAATCCATACATTTTCAGTCT
>CAMAMO010000005.1 GCA_945836915.1 uncultured Mediterranea sp. | reverse complement strand
TCTTTCATATTGCTTTTTCTTCTTAAAAAAGCACACCCAATGAGAAGCTGAGCACGTTGTCACGGTGGTTAAAGTGGATGCGGGGCATATCGTCACCGCTCGTTTGCCCCAAAGGTAGCCCATAATTCACCCGTTTGGAGATGTTGTTCAGGCCGATGTCGTAACGGAAGTCGAAGAAGATAGGGTGGATGGTAACCGCTACACCCAGCGTGAGGCTGAGGTTGAAGGGGCGGAAGCTCTCGCTCATCTCCGTGCGACTGAGGTTGTTGAAGTTGGTTTCGCTCTTTTTCCCCCAGATGTAGCGCAGTTTGGGTCCTACCATCACCGAGAGACCATAGGGGTGCTCCTTGATGATGTTCCAACCATAGAGCAGGGGGAAGTCAATGCTGTGGATGTCGGTTTCGAGAAAGGCCTCGTCAACGTTGGTCTGCACCGCGGCTATCACCTCTTCGGGTAGGATGAAGGTGAGGCTGCTGCGGTTTACGTTATACGAAATCTCAGGTTGCAGGAAGTGGCGGTTGTAGTTGAGGCGCATGAAGAGGGCTGCAAAGTAGCCGATGCGGTAACGGTTCTGGAACTCATCCACTGAGGCCGCACCCATAGACAGGTCGCTCACCAGGAACAAGGAGGAGGTGAATCCAGCCTTGATGCCATAGTTGATGTGCTTCTCCTTGCGAGGCTTTGGTGGAGCGGTAGTGCCGATTCCCTGGGCATGAACCCCCTCTGCCACGGCAACCAATAGCAGGGCAGGGAGGAGGAGGCAGAGTATGGGGTGACGGAAATCCATGCGGCGAAAGGTGTTTAACTTCGTAACAGAAATGGGCTACTATTTCTTCTCTACAGACCAGCCGAACTTTCCAATTTTCTCACCAAGGTCGTAGTAGCCACCGTGTAGGTAAACCAAGGGGTGGCTGTCGGCCAGTTCAAACTTGCCGGTCTCTTGATTCATGTAGCGGCTATCGGCTTTAACATTGACCACGTCGGCAATGAAGAGGTCATGTGAGCCAAGCGACATGATTTCTTTGACGCGGCATTCGATGCTGAGGGGTGACTCCTCCACCAGGGGAGCGCTTACTATGGTGCATGGCCCTGGTGTAAGGCCCATCTCCTGGAACTTGTTATAATCGCGACCTGAGCGTACGCCGCACCAGTCGGTAGCCCGGGCCATCTCTCGGGTGGTTAGGTTGATAACAAACTCCATGTTACGGCGGATAATCTCATAACTGTGGCGCTCAGGACGCACAGCGATATAGCACATCGGCGGATTGGTACAGAGGGTACCGGTCCACGATACGGTTATCAGGTTGTATTCATCGGGCATGCTACCACAGCTTACCAGTACAGCTGGTAGTGGGTAAATCATCGTACCCGGTTTCCAATCTTCTTTCATAACGTTTCTGTTTTACGCGCTTATTTCACCACTTCAATCTCTTCGCGTCGCTGCTCTTTTTCACAGTAGTGGCATTTAATGATGCAGTTATCCTTGTCGATAACGTGGAAGCGAGTAGGCATCGGTTCGTTGTTGGTGATGCACTTGGGATTGGCACATTTCACGATGCCACGCAGTTCATCGGGCAGCACGACCTCGCGCTTCTCTACCACCTCGTAGTTGCGGATGATATTCAGTTTTACGTTCGGAGCCACCACGGCGATGCGGTTAATCTCCTCATCGGTAAAGAAGCGGTCGGCCACTTTTATGATTCCTTTCTTACCTAACTTTTTGCTGGCCAGGTTGAAACCAATTGTGATATTATTGTTCATCTCCTGGATTCCCAGCAGGGAAACCACGGTGAAGAGCTTCTCAGAGGGAATATGGTCAATCACCGTACCATTTTCCAAAGCTGCCACCTGGAGTTCTTTCTTTTCAGCCATATCTATTTTTTAAGTTGACAAATTGACGATGGTTTTTATCTCACTTCATCCAGAGTGATACCCAGAACATCGCAGAGTATCGCTTCGCGGGCGTAGAGGCCGTTTTGGGCTTGCTGGAAGTAGTAGGCTTGCTGACAGTCATCTACGTCGTAAGAAATTTCGTTCACGCGGGGTAGGGGGTGGAGGATGCGCAAGTTAGGACGGCACTTCTCCAGCATTTTGGCACGCAGGATATAGACATTCTTGACCCGCTCATACTCCATCAGGTCAGTGAAACGCTCGCGCTGTACACGTGTCATGTAGAGGATGTCTGCATCGGCAATGGTACTTTCGTTGAAGTCGCTGTGCTCTACGTAACGGATGTTGTGCTCGCGGCAGTAGATTTTATACTCCTCGGGCATCCGTAGTTCATCAGGGGCGATGAAGTGGAATGTAGGGTTGAAGTGGCGCATCGCCATCAGTAGCGAGTGAACCGTGCGGCCATACTTCAAGTCGCCTACCAGATGGATGTTGAGGTTTTCCAATGTGCCCTGAGTCTTGTAGATAGAGTAGAGGTCGAGCATCGTTTGCGAAGGGTGCTGGTTGGCACCATCGCCAGCGTTGACGATAGGTACATCGGTCACCTCGCTGGCGTAGCGAGCTGCACCCTCCAGGTAGTGACGCATCACGATGATGTCGGCATAATTGCTCACCATCTTGATGGTATCTTTCAGGGTTTCCCCCTTCGACGAACTGGTTGCCTTAGGGTCAGTAAAGCCTATCACACGGGCACCCAAACGGTTTGCGGCGGTCTCGAAGCTAAGACGCGTACGGGTAGAGGGCTCGAAAAAGAGCGTAGCCACCACTTTTCCCTCAAGAAGGCGGCGGTTAGGACGTTCTTCAAATGCTTTTGCCATCTCAAGCATATAGAGAATCTTCTCCTTGCTGTGATGCGCAATGGTTACTAAACTTCTGTTTTCCATATAGTTGGATTTATTTGTTCTTTCGAGAGTGTAAAATTAGATGTTTTCTTTGAATTTTGGAAATTTGGGAGATACTTTTTGCTGTGAAAAATAATATTCATACCTTTGTGCCGGTAAAAAGGGGTTTTGGGCTCTTAGTCGCTCTACCTACCGATGGTATGGCTACTGTTGACGTTGAATCCCAATATATAATAGGTATGGTATATATGATAAAAAAGATAGTAATATCGCTTTGGATGTTGTTTGCCCTGGGCGTTTTAGCCTGCTGGCTACTGTTTGTTGCAATCGCTAAGGGATGGATTGGTTACATGCCGCCAGTGGAGGATTTGGAAAATCCCAACTACAAGTTTGCCACCGAGGTTATCTCAGAAGATGGCAAGGTGCTGGGTACTTATTCACTCAGTAAAGAGAATCGTGTCTATGTGGGCTATAGCGACCTTTCGCCCTACATGGTGAAGGCGCTGATCGCTACGGAGGATGAACGCTTTACCGAGCACTCGGGTATTGACGCTATCGCCCTGATGCGTGCTATCGTAAAGCGTGGCATCCTGATGCAGCGTAGTGCGGGCGGTGGCAGTACCATCACCCAGCAGCTCAGCAAGCAACTCTATTCGCCCAGCGCTGGTAATTTTATGGAGCGTCTCTTCCAGAAACCCATCGAGTGGGTCATAGCTGTAAAGTTGGAGCGTTTTTATACTAAAGAAGAGATTCTGACGATGTACCTCAATAAGTTTGACTTCTTGAACAATGCCGTGGGTATCAAAACGGCGGCATACACCTATTTTGGCTGTCAGCCCTCGGAACTGAAAGCTGAAGAGGCAGCTACCTTGGTGGGCATGTGCAAGAACCCTTCGCTATACAACCCTGTGCGCTTCAACGAGAGGAGCCGTGGCCGTCGTAATGTGGTGCTCAACCAAATGCGTAAAGCGGGTTACCTAAGCGACCAGATGTGCGACTCGCTGCAGCAGCTCCCTTTGACATTAAGCTACCACCGTGTGGATCATAATGAAGGCTTGGCCACCTATTTTCGAGAATACCTGCGCGGTGTGCTCTCGGCAAAAAAGCCCGTTAAGTCGCACTACCGTGGTTGGCAGATGCAGAAGTATTACGAAGATTCGCTCGACTGGGAGACAAATCCGCTCTACGGCTGGTGTGAGAAGAACACTAAGAAGGATGGCTCTACCTATAGCCTTTATACCGATGGATTGAAGATTTACACCTCCATCAACAGTAAAATGCAGGCTTATGCCGAGAAGGCTGTGACTGAGCATCTCACCGAACTGCAGGCGGCTTTCTTTAAGGAAAAGAAGGGGGCGCGCACTGCGCCTTATACCCGTAACCTCACCACCGAACAGGTGGATGAAATCTTGACTAGGGCTATGAAGCAGAGTGACCGCTACCGCTTAATGAAGGAGGCTGGGGCCTCGGAAAAGGAAATTCGTGAGGCATTCAAGACACCGCAACCCATGTCGGTTTTCAGTTGGGTCGGCGAGCGTGATACGGTGATGACACCCATGGATTCCATCCGCTACTACAAGTTCTTCCTGCGTGCAGGCTTTATGTCGATGGATCCACGCAACGGCCGGGTCAAGGCCTATGTGGGCGGACCGAACCACCACTACTTCAAGTATGACATGGCCATGATGGGACGCCGACAGATTGGATCGACCATGAAGCCCTTTGTCTATACATTGGCTATGGAGAATGGCTTCTCGCCCTGTGACCAAGTGCGTCATTCGCAGGTGACGCTGCTTGACGAGAACGGCATACCTTGGTCGCCTCGAAACGCCAATAACAAACGGCTGAACGAGATGGTGACAGTGAAGTGGGGGTTGGCTAACAGCGATAACTGGATTACGGCCTACTTGATGGGTAAGCTTAACCCCTACGAATTGAAACAGCTGGTACATAACTTCGGTGTGCGAAACAAGGAGATTGTCCCCTCCGTCTCACTCTGTCTTGGACCGTGTGAAATCTCGGTCGGCGAGATGGTGAGTGCTTATACTGCTTTCCCCGGTCAAGGTATCAAGGTGTCGCCCGTCTTCGTGACGCGCATTACCGACAATGAGGGCAACGAACTGGCTCGATTTACCCCTGAGGTTAACGAGGTAATCAGTCCACTCAGTGCCAAGAAAATGCTGGTGATGCTGCGTGCCGTTATTAACGAAGGAACTGGTGGACGCGTGCGCCGTCTGGGTATCAAGGCTGATATGGGCGGAAAGACCGGTACTACCAACAACAACTCCGACGGCTGGTTTATGGGCTTCACCCCATCGCTTGTATCTGGCTGCTGGGTGGGTGGTGAAGATCGTGATATCCACTTCGACCGCATGGCTTTCGGACAGGGTGCGTCAATGGCACTCCCCATCTGGGCCAAATATATGAATATGGTCTTTGCAGACAAAACCTTGGGCTATGACCCTGATGAAACCTTTGATCTGCCTGCCGATTTCGATCCCTGCCAGGAGATTCCTGATGAGGAGACGGTGCGTAGCAGTGTGGATATACCATACATGGGGTTAGACGAAGGCTTTGAGTAATCAGTGAAGGAGGGGTGAACGATGAATTACCTGGTCTGTATAGGCAGTAATGAGGGACGAGAAGAGCATATGTCGCTGGCTCGTCATGAGCTAACCGCTCGATTTGACCAGGTTCGCTTCTCTGCCGAACTGGAAACAGAACCTCTCGGCATGTCGCACTCTGGTCAATTCACTAATCAGTTGGTACGCTTTGTCAGCGATGCTTCACCTCAAGATGTGAACCGACAACTCAAGGAGATTGAGCGACTGGCAGGCCGATGCCCGGAAGATAAGGCACACGAGGTGGTGAAACTGGACCTTGATCTGCTGATGGTTGATGAGAAGGTGATGCGCAATGATGACTTGGAGCGTGACTTTGTGAAGCAACTTTGGTTTAAGTGATTTGCACCAGTTGAAAGCCTTTTTTTGAACGAATGGAATAGATATTTGGATTAGATAAAAATTGAACAATATGAAATTTTTAGGAATCATACCTGCCCGATATGCCTCGACTCGCTTTCCTGCTAAACCGCTGGCTATGCTGGGGGGCAAAAGGGTTATTGAACGCGTATATACTCAAGTAAAACAAGTGGTGGACGACGTCTATGTAGCTACCGATGATGACCGTATTCGAGAGGCTGTAGAGGCCTTCGGCGGAAAGGTGGTGATGACCTCCCCCAACCATAAGAGTGGCACCGATCGTTGTCGTGAAGCGGCAGATCGCATCGGTGGCGATTACGATGTAGTAATCAATATTCAGGGTGATGAGCCCTTTATCCAGCCCTCGCAACTCCAGGCCATTAAAGCCTGCTTTGATCATGAAGGTACGCAGATTGCTACCCTAGTGAAACCCTTCACCGCCGAGGATGGTTGGCAGGCTCTTGAGAATCCCAATTCGCCTAAGGTGGTGGTCAACAGCCGTATGGAGGCACTCTACTTCAGTCGCTCCGTCATCCCTTATTGCCGCGGTGCTGAGCATGACGAGTGGCTCAATCGCCACACCTATTACAAACATATCGGCCTCTACGCTTATACCTTGCCCACTCTGCAAGCTATCACCCAGTTGCCTCAATCCTCGCTGGAATTGGCTGAGTCGTTGGAGCAGCTTCGTTGGCTTGAGAATGGCTACACCATCCGTGTAGGGATAACTCAGGTAGAGACCATCGGTATTGATACCCCAGAAGACTTGGCACGTGCCGAGGCTTTTTTGAAGCGATTGTCTGACTCAAAAGGTGACGGCCAATGAAGCGAGTGATTACTGTTATTCTCAGCATTCTGTTGTGGCTACCTATGGCTACCGTCTGGGCGCAGAGTATTACCATCGGCAATTATACCTTTAAGGATGGCGGTGTATATACTGGTGAGATAAAGGGACGTAAACCGCATGGAAAAGGACGTACTGTGATGAAAAATGGCGACGTCTATGAGGGAAATTACGTCAAAGGCAAACGTCAGGGTATCGGTACCTACTCATTTACTGACGGTGAACGCTACGAGGGAGAGTGGTTTCAAAATCAGCAACACGGACGTGGTACCTTCTACTTCTTGAATAACAACCGCTACGAGGGAATGTGGTATCAAGATTACCAGCATGGTCACGGTGTGATGTATTATCATAACGGTGATCGCTACGAGGGCGAATGGAATAACGACAAACGCCAAGGTCAGGGTACCTACACATGGCGCAATGGCTCATCGTACGAAGGAAGCTGGGTAGCCGATAAGAAAGAGGGTGATGGAGTCTTTAAATGGAACGATGGTTCCAGCTACAAGGGCGAATGGCGTAACGATGTTCGTCAAGGGACTGGTACATTCGAGTATGCCAATGGCGATAAGTATGTTGGCCAATGGGTTAACGACATACAGCATGGCCGCGGCATCTACTTCTTCCACACTGGAGATCGCTACGAGGGTGACTATGTAGAGGGAGAACGTACGGGGCAGGGTATCTATTACCATGCCAACGGAGATAAATATGTGGGTCAGTTCAAAGAGGGTAAACAGGAGGGAAAAGGTACCTTTACCTGGGCCAACGGCGCCACTTACGAGGGTGATTGGAAGGATAACCAGCGCCACGGCAGAGGGGTTTACCAATGGGGTGCCGGTGACCGTTATGAAGGAGATTTTGCAGAGAATAGGTTCAATGGCCAGGGTACCTTGATAACCACAGACGGTGTACGCTATACCGGAGGCTTTGTGGATGGAAAGGAGGAGGGTAGCGGGGTGCAGATTAAAAAAGATGGTACCCGTTTTGAGGGCTTCTTCAAGCAAGGACAAAAAAATGGCCCCTTCGTGGAGAGCGATGCACAGGGCAACGTCATCCGCAAAGGGACCTATAAAATGGGACGTTTGGCAGAATAATTACTCCAAGCAGGCATCGAGGTCGCGGGTCAGTTGCTCGCGATCCATATGTTGTCCAATGAAGACTATCTTTACCATGCGGTCGCCGTAGTGGTCATCCCAATCGCGCAACAAACCTGGTTCCTCCCGCATTAGCTGCATTAACTCCTCCTCAGGGGCGGTGGCATACCATTGACCACACTCCTGAATCTTTTTCTGCGAACCGGCCTGCTCAAATAGGTAGGACATGTCGCGCTGGTGACTGAAGTAACAGATGCCTTTAGCACGAATCACATTCTTGGGCCATTGGGTGGCAACAAAGCGGTCAAACTTGTGGATGTCAAACGCCGGACGGCGGTAATAGACGAAGGTGCTGATTCCATACTCTTCAGCCTCACCCTCCTCATGATGATGATGGTGGTGGTGATGATGTTCAAGCTCGTGTTCGTGATCATGCTCATGTTCGTGCTCATGCTCCTCCTCGTGATGATGGTGTTGTCCTGCGCGTGAACCGTGTTGGTGGGCCTCATACTCCTCTTCTGTGGTTGCAGCCTTTTCCAGATTGCGTACCCAGCCTGCGCTGGTGGCTACGCGTTCAAAGTGGAAGAGGTGAGTGTCAAGCAACTTCTCCAGTGGCACATCGGCGTAGTTACACTCAATAATCTCGGCAGCTGGTTGCAGGGTGCGGATAATCTGCTTGATGCGCGCCAACTCCTCAGGTTTTACTTCGGCAGCTTTGTTGAGCAGGATGAGGTTACAGAACTCAATCTGCTGGATAATCAGGTTCTCAATGTCCTCTTCGTCAATGCCTTTACGAGTAAGGCTGTCGCCACAAGCAAACTCGTCCTGTAGGCGGAGGGCATCCACTACGGTGGCAATGCAATCCAGTGCCACGATGCCATATTTGGTATAGTTACCACCCATACGCGGAATACTGCAAAGGGTTTGAGCGATGGGCTCAGGTTCGCAGATACCGCTCGCCTCGATGACGATGTAATCAAACTGTTGCATCTTTAACAAATCGTGCACTTGCTGGATGAGATCCATCTTCAGCGTGCAACAGATGCAGCCGTTCTGCAGGGCCACCAGACTATCGTCTTTCTGATTAACAATACCGCCCTTCTGAATCAGGTCGGCATCGATATTGACTTCGCCAAGGTCGTTGACAATTACCGCAAAGCGAATACCGCGCTCGTTGGTGAGGATGTGGTTGACCAGGGTGGTCTTTCCGCTGCCCAGATAACCGGTGAGCAGCAATACGGGTACTACTTTTTCTTTCATCTTGATTTATAAAGTTGTATGAATAGTCATAGAATTCCTCACTACAAAAAGAATGCCATTCAGCAACAAATCGTTGTAGATTTTTAATCTGTCAGACACTATAAATAATTTCGAAGCGAAACGTACGTTAAAAAGTTCTTTTTTTCTTTCTTTTTTTGTAGATTTGCGCCCTAAAAATAGGGGCGTTTAAGCTCTGATAGCTTGTGCCCCTTCTGAAACGTGCTAATAATAAAATAAAATAGAGCAATAAATGGCTAATAAATTTACTGAATATCAGAAGTTTGACCTTTCTGAAATCAATAAGGAAGTGTTGAAAACCTGGGATGCGAATGAGGTATTCGCTAAAAGTATGACAGAGCGCGAGGGCTGCCCTTCGTTTGTGTTTTTCGAGGGACCTCCCTCGGCCAATGGTATGCCCGGTATTCACCATGTCATGGCACGCTCAATCAAAGATATCTTCTGCCGTTACAAAACGATGAAAGGCTTCCAAGTGAAGCGCAAGGCCGGATGGGATACTCACGGCTTACCCGTAGAACTGGGTGTGGAAAAGGCGCTCGGTATCACCAAGGAAGATATCGGTAAGAGCATCTCGGTGGCTGATTACAACGCTGCTTGCCGTAAGGATGTGATGAAGTTCACTAAAGAGTGGACTGACCTGACCCATAAGATGGGTTATTGGGTAGATTTGGAGCATCCCTACATTACCTACGATAATCGCTACATCGAGACGCTGTGGTGGCTGCTTAAACAGCTCTATAAGAAGAATCTGCTCTATAAAGGCTACACTATCCAGCCTTATTCACCCGCCGCAGGTACCGGCTTGAGCTCGCACGAGCTGAACCAGCCCGGTTGCTATCGCGACGTGAAGGACCTTACTGTAGTAGGGCAGTTCCGTATCCTTGATCCTAAGCCTGAGATGGCTGAGTGGGGTACTCCCTTCTTCCTGGCATGGACTACTACCCCATGGACTTTACCTTCGAACACTGCTCTCTGCGTTGGCCCGAAGATTGACTATGTGGCCGTACAGACCTATAATGGCTACACTGGCGAGAAGATGACTGTAGTTTTGGCAAAGCCGCTTCTCTACAACCACTTCAACCCTAAAGCGGAGGGCTTGAGTCTGGAGGATTACAAACCGGGTGACAAATTGATTCCCTTCAAGGTGGTGGGAGAATACAAAGGTCCCGATTTGGTGGGCATGAAGTATGCCCAACTGCTACCTTGGGTAAAACCGGTAGAGATGGATGCTGAAGGCAACTGGCATGACGCCTCAGAGAAGGCTTTCCGCGTAATTCCTGGCGATTATGTCACTACTGAGGACGGTACAGGAATCGTTCATATCGCTCCTACCTTTGGTGCTGACGATGCCAACGTGGCACGTGCAGCAGGCATCCCTTCTCTATTTATGATTAATAAACGCGGAGAGACACGTCCTATGGTGGACCTTTCCGGTAAGTTCTATCTACTCGACGAACTTGATGGACGATTTGTAAGCGAATGTGTTGATACAGAGATTTATAAGGAATATCAAGGTCGATGGGTGAAGAACGCTTACGACCCGCAGTTTACTGTGGATGGCAAATATGATGAGAAAGCCGCTCAGGCTGCTGAAAGCCTTGATGTCTATATCTGCATGAAGATGAAGGCCGCTAACCTGGCCTTCAAAATGGAGAAGCATGTTCACAACTACCCTCACTGCTGGCGTACTGACAAGCCGGTGCTCTACTATCCGCTGGATAGCTGGTTCATCCGTAGCACGGCCTGCAAAGAGCGCATGATGGAACTTAACAAGAACATCAACTGGAAACCCGAGTCAACCGGCACGGGCCGTTTCGGCAAGTGGTTGGAGAATCTGAACGACTGGAACCTCAGCCGTTCACGTTACTGGGGTACGCCGCTGCCTATCTGGCGTACAGAAGAGGGCGATGAAGAGAAGTGCATTGAATCTGTTGAAGAACTCTATAATGAGGTAGAAAAGGCTGTAGCAGCAGGTGTGATGAAGAGTAATCCCTACAAGGAGAAGGGCTTCATACCAGGTCTCTATACGCAGGAGAACTACGATAAGATTGACCTGCACCGTCCCTATGTAGATGATATCATTCTGGTTTCTGCCGCTGGCAAACCGATGAAGCGTGAAACCGACCTGATTGACGTGTGGTTCGACTCGGGTGCTATGCCTTATGCCCAGATTCACTATCCCTTTGAGAACAAAGAGGCCCTGGATAGTCATCAGGTCTATCCGGCAGATTTTATTGCCGAGGGTGTGGATCAAACCCGTGGTTGGTTCTTCACGCTCCATGCTATCGCCACGATGGTCTTTGACAGCGTAAGCTACAAGGCGGTAATCTCTAACGGCCTTGTGCTCGATAAGAATGGTAACAAGATGTCAAAGCGTTTGGGTAATGCGGTAGATCCCTTCTCTACTATCGAGAAGTATGGCTCTGACCCCTTACGTTGGTACATGATTACAAACTCATCACCTTGGGATAACCTGAAGTTCGACGTGGAGGGTGTGGAAGAGGTGCGCCGTAAATTCTTTGGCACCCTCTATAATACCTACTCCTTCTTTGCTCTATATGCCAATGTGGATGGTTTCAACTACAGTGAAATCGATGTACCTTTGTCTGAACGTCCCGAGATAGATCGCTGGATTCTCTCAGTTCTCAATACCTTAATCAAACAGGTGGATAATTGTCTGGCAGACTATGAGCCGACTAAGGCAGGCCGTTTGATACAGGATTTTGTTAACGACAACCTATCCAACTGGTATGTGCGCTTGAATCGCAAACGCTTCTGGGGTGGAGGTATGACGCAGGATAAGCTATCTGCCTATCAGACACTCTACACCTGCCTTGAGACGGTGGCTAAGTTGATGGCTCCGATTGCTCCTTTCTATGCCGATATGCTCTACATGGATTTGGTGAAGGTGACTGGTCGTGACAGCGTAGTCTCTGTTCACTTGGCTCAATTCCCTGTTGTCAACGAACAATTGATTGACGAAGAGTTGGAGGCACGGATGCAGATGGCTCAGAATGTCACTTCGATGGTGTTGGCTTTGCGCCGTAAGGTTAACATTAAGGTGCGTCAACCTCTACAGTGCATTATGATTCCCGTGGTGGATGAGGCACAGCGTCAGCACATTGAGGCGGTGAAGAACTTGATTATGAGCGAGGTCAACGTCAAGGAACTGCAGTTCGTTGAGGGTGAATCGGGTGTTTTAGTTAAGAAGGTGAAGTGCGACTTCAAGAAAATGGGTCCCAAGTTTGGCAAACAGATGAAAGCTGTGGCTGCTGCCATGACTGCGCTGCCTCAAGAGGCCATAGCCCAACTGGAGCGTGAAGGTAGTTACTTGCTGCAGATTGATGGTATCGAACTGAAAGTTGAGGCCACCGATGTGGAGATTTTCAGTGAGGATATCCCCGGCTGGCTGGTAGCTAATGAAGGCCGTCTTACTGTTGCTCTCGAGGTAACCATTAGCGAAGAATTACGTCGTGAAGGTGTAGCGCGTGAGTTGGTTAACCGTATCCAGAACATTCGTAAGTCGAGCGGCCTGGAGATTACAGATAAGATTGACATCCTCCTTTCGAAAAACCAGTGGAGCGATGCTGCTGTCGAGGCCTACCGAGACTATATTTGTAAGCAGGTACTCGCCACTTCGCTTACGCTGACCGATGAAGTGCCCCAAGCTACCGAACTCGATATGGATGATTACAAACTTTACGTCAATATAAAAAAGAACTAAATACTTTTCAAGTCGTTAACTTGTCAACTAAAAAAATATAACCCATGGCTGAAAAAACAAGATATTCAGATGCTGAATTGGAAGAATTCAGAGAGATTATTTTAGAAAAACTGGAATTGGCACAACGCGATTACGACCTTTTGAAGGCATCGCTAACTGGATCGGATGAAAATTCAACCGATGACACGTCACCCACATATAAAGTGCTTGAAGAGGGTGCCAATACGCTGTCTAAAGAGGAAACAACCCGTTTGGCTCAACGTCAGCTTAAGTTTATAAACAACCTAAAGGCCGCTTTGGTGCGCATTGAAAACAAAACCTATGGTATCTGTCGCGAGACGGGTAAACTGATTCCCGCTGAGCGTCTGCGTGCCGTGCCTCATGCCACCCTGAGCATTGAAGCTAAAAACAGCGGCAAGAAGTAAAGATGGATAAAGTCAAGCGTAATGGGTGGATTGCACTATCCACCATCTTCTCCGTACTTCTCATCGACCAACTCATTAAGATTTGGGTCAAGACCAGTATGTATTGGCATGAGAGTATCAGAGTAACGGATTGGTGCTATATCTTCTTTACAGAGAACAACGGCATGGCCTTTGGTATGGAGATAATCGGTAAGCTGTTCCTTACCTCTTTCCGTATAGTGGCTGTTGCTCTGATTGGCTATTACCTCTACCGCTTCATCAAGTTGGGTCTCAAGACGGGGTTCATCGTCTGCATTTCGCTCATTCTGACAGGTGCGTTGGGTAATATCATTGATTGCGTATTCTATGGCGTTCTCTTCAGTGAGAGTACCCCTGGTCAGATAGCCTCTTTCCTACCTAAAGGAGGAGGCTATGCGCCAATGCTTTACGGTAAAGTAGTGGATATGTTCTATTTCCCCCTGATTGAAACGACTTGGCCTTCTTGGATGCCCATCGTGGGTGGAGAGAACTTCATCTTCTTCAGCCCGATATTCAATTTTGCCGATGCAGCCATTAGCTGTGGCATCTTTGCGCTCTTTATCTTCTATAGTAAGTACTTAGGCGAATCATATCAACTAATTAAGGAAAACAAATGAGTGTAAAGGCTTCGAGGTATGGCCATAGCGTGTGTAAACGGCATGGAAGGGTGAGCCTTCTGTTCACCTTGTTCCTTGTTGTGCTTTTCTCACTTACTGCTTGTGAGGTGAAGCGTCCCCGCGAGGTACTGACAGATGCAAAGCTTGAAGAGGTGCTCTTTGACTACCATCTGGCAAAGGTGATGGCTGATGAGGTACCCTATAGTGAATCGTATCGCAAACCGCTTTATCGCGATGCGGTGCTAGCCAAACATGGTATTACGTCGGCTCAGTTTGATTCGTCGATGGTATGGTTTGCCCGCAATCCTGAGCACCTCTCAGATATATACAAACGTCTGACGGAGCGTATGAAAAAACAACGCGATGTCATCAACGATTTGATTGCTCTGCGCGATACCCCGAAGGAGGAAATGCCCTCAGGAGACAGTGTTGAGGTTTGGTCGCTCAAGCGCTTCATCATTCTAAGTGGGATGCCACTTAACTGCAAACAGCAGTTCCAGTTGATTGCTGATACTACCTTTTACGAGCGTGACAGCCTTTGCTTCCTTCTTGATTACCGCTATGTAGGCTTGATGCCCGATACACTCCACTTTGCTGTGATGGGATTGACGCTCCACTTCCGCAACGACTCCATTCTTCACCAATGTCAGCCGTTGACGGCCCATGCTGGTAAGGCGGAACTTGTGATACAATCAGACACTTTGGGTGAGATTCGCTCGGTTAGTGGCTTCGTCTATTTGCCTCAAAGCGAATCTGGTGCCTTGATGCGTATCAACCGCATGAATGTGATGCGTTATCATGCTAAGGATAGTCTGAAGTTGGATAAGGACTCGCTAAATTTTTCTACCGCAGAGAAAAAGGAACCCATTCAGTCTGTACCTACCTCTATCAAGGAGAGCTCTGTGGATAAGCCTAACACGCCAACCACACCACAGCGTGCTACTGACCGCTTGCGCCAACGCCATGCCTCACCAGCTGCTCAGAAGAGTATAGCTGCCCCTCAAAAAGCAGCTGTTCATACACCTGCCAGACGAGTACCGCAAGGCTCGCGTCCGGATACCCTCTCATCAGGTCCAAAGGGTAGGCGTCAGTTGATGCTTCCACCCAAAGAGCGCCAACAGGGTACTCCGCGTAAAACACAGCGGATGCAACAACCTCAGAAAATTGAGATGGAATGAGACGTTTTGCTTCACATCTAATCTACCTGCCTGATGTGGGCAGTTTGCGTCAGATGGTAGTGGAGATGGAAGGGAGTATTGTAGTGCAGCTCTATCCATTGACTGAAGAGATAGCGGATACCAGTTGGCTTCCTGGCATCATTATTCTCCCACCTTCGGAGGATGAGGCTTTTCACTTCGATTTGCTGCGTCAGATGGCAGCCAGTCAATCAGTCACCTTCCCTCAAGAGCAACTATTGGCACACTATAATTTTTTGGCTAAGGGTCGTCGGGCAGCCTATTGCGCACATTTCAATTTTACTTTGTACCAGCCTGCCGACGAAACTCCGCACATACAATGGCTGTAGCAATGGCCACATTGAGCGATTCGCTAGTTTTGCGTGTGGGGGGATAGTTAGGAATGAAAAGTTTGCGGTTAACCAATCTGCGTACCTCTTCGCTGATGCCATTTCCCTCGTTGCCCATGATGATGAGACCATGGGGTGTCAATGGCTGCTCATAGAGATTCTTCCCATCAAGCAGAGTGGCATAAATTGGCACATCGGGCATAGACTCAATCAGCGTAGGCAATGGGGCATAGTGAATCTTGACACGTGCCAAGGCTCCCATGGTGGCTTGTACGCATTTTGGACTGAAGGCATCAGCCGTAGTTGGCGAACAGAAAATTTGCTCGATACCAAACCAATCAGCTAAACGGATAATGGTTCCCAAATTGCCAGGATCCTGTACGCCATCAAGAGCAAGACAGAGCGAATGGCGGGGAACAGCAATCAATTGTGCGTTTTCGGTAACATAGAGGTTGTCAGGTAATTCAAAGAGAGCAAGCACCTGCTGCGGACTTTTCTGCAAGCTGGCCTTTGCCAACTCATCAGGTGAGACTTCAATCACCTCGCAGGCTGATAGCGGATACGATATGTTGGACAGCCAATCAGTTGTAGCCGCTAGTAATAGGCAACGAAAAGAGGGGAGCAACTCTTCAACTAACTTCGGACCTTCTGCCAGAAAGCAGCGGTTCTCTTTACGATATTTCTTCATCTCCAGTGAGTGAATCAGTTTGATTTTATTCTTGCTTAGCGTTGCCATACATCATGGATATTGGTTTTGAAGTTGCAAATATAAGGATTATTGTGGAATAAAACCAAGCTTTCATTTTGTATTTCTCTCGGCTTACACTATCTTTGCAAGCAAATCATAACCCATGCGCCTGTCTTTATCTTATAGTATCTGTAAATGTATGGTTTGGGGGGTGTTGGCTTGCCAACTCCTGCTGAGTGCCTGCTCGCTGACTAAGTATGTTCCTAAAGAGAAGTACTTGCTCGATGAGTTGCATATCGTTACGGATAACAAAGAGGTGAAACCATCGTCGCTCAACCTCTATGTCCGCCAGACGCCTAACGCTAAGTGGTTCAGTTTGGTTAAGACGCAGCTCTATATCTACAACCTCTCAGGAAGGGATTCAACCAAGTGGGTCAATCGTGCCCTGCGACGGTTGGGTGATGAGCCCGTAATCTATGATGAGCTCGAGGATGAACGTACGCGTCAGGAGATAAAAAAAGCGGTGCAGAATATGGGATACATGGGTGCTGAGGTGGAGAGTGAACGCAAGGTATCAAAGCGTAAAATAAAACTGACTTACTATATAAAGACCGGTCGCCCTTATCGGATTAACTCTCTGAAGTATGATATCCGTGATAATCAAATAGCTGAACGACTCCGCGATGACTCTCTCTCTTTGCTGCATGATGAGATGCTCTTCGACATCAATCTGCTAGATGCCGAGCGTCAGCGTATCGTTTCGTTGTTGCGCGACAAAGGTTATTATAAATTTAATAAGGACTACATCTCATATACAGCTGATACTGTTAGAGGTAGCTATAAGGCTGATTTGACTTTGCATGTAGCTAAGTATCGTGCACGACAGCAGGATTCGCTAATTAATCACCCTATTTATACTATTGGTACGGTCAATTTTATTACAGACTATGACGTGTTGCAATCATCAGCCTTGAGCAGTATCGAAGTCAATGATTCACTGATTTACCGTAGGTATCCGATCTACTACAAGAACCGACTTTATCTACGTCCGAAGGTGTTAGTCAACAACCTCTCTTTGGAAACAGGCACCCCCTATAGCGAAGCCAATCTGCAGCGTACCTACAGTAATTTCAACCGATTGGGTGCATTAAAATACACGAATATCCGTTTTTTCGAGGTTCAGCAGCGGGATAGTATGAAGCTCAATACATACGTGCTCCTTACTCCCGCAAAGCCCCAATCAGTGGCATTCGAGATAGAGGGCACCAACTCAGCTGGTGATTTGGGAGCCGCTGCATCAGTCACTTTCCAGCACCGCAACCTCTTTAAAGGTTCAGAAACCTTCATGATTAAATTGCGTGGAGCTTTTGAAGCGGTATCCGGTTTGCATAGTAACCAGCGCAATCAAGATTACGAGGAACTGGGGGTAGAGAGTTCCATCAACTTTCCTCGCTTTATGTTTCCATTCCTCTCGTCAGACTTCAAACGGCGTATTAGAGCCACTTCAGAACTTTCGCTGCAATACAATTACCAAATGCGCCCAGAGTTTACCCGTATTGTCGCATCAGCAGGATGGGGTTACAAATGGGGCACCCAGTCGCAACGCACTCAGCATCGTGTTGATGTGATTGATATCAACTACCTCTACATGCCTTGGATTGACTCTGATTTTGAGGAACAGTACCTTAATCAGGATCAGAGCTATATTTTGAAGTATAACTATGATGACCGCCTTATCGTGAAGATGGGCTACAGTTTTGTTTATAACAGTTCTGGTCGTTCGATGCTACATAACGCTTTGGTCGGAAACTCGTATGCCTTTCGCCTCAATGTGGAGTCTGCAGGCAATTTGCTCTATGGCTTGGCGCGTACACTTGGAATGCATAAAACGGTGGAAGGAGAGTACACCCTACTGAATATACCTTTTGCACAGTATGTAAAGGCTGATATGGATTTCACCAAGAACCTACAGATTGACCACCGCAATACTTTGGTTTTCCATGTAGGTGGCGGTGTGGCTGTACCCTATGGTAACGCTTCGATGCTGCCCTTTGAGAAACGCTACTTCTCAGGTGGAGCCAATAGCGTGCGTGGTTGGTCAGTGCGAGAATTGGGACCAGGAAGCTACACTAGTCAGAGCACTAACTTTCTGAATCAGACGGGTGATATCAAATTCGATGCAAACATTGAGTACCGCACGCGCCTCTTCTGGAAATTCGGTGGAGCTGCTTTTATAGATGTCGGTAATATCTGGACTTTGCGCAACTACGAAGAACAACCTGGTGGACAGTTTAAATTTGATCAATTTTACAAGCAGATAGCCGTAGGTTATGGCGTAGGTTTACGCATGGATTTGGATTTCTTCATTATTCGTTTGGACTGGGGGTTCAAGGCTGTCAATCCTATTCATACTGGTAATCACCGCTATCCGTTGCTACATCCACGCCTTAAGGAGTCTGCACTCCACTTCGCTGTGGGTTACCCCTTCTGATAGTGGTACGCAACAGATTTTCTCCTCCTCTCCACCCATATCATAGTCATAAGGCCTGCTCCTTTTTGTGGGGGCAGGCCTTATGATAAGGTTTCAAAACAAGATTAGTTGACTGACATAGCGGTTTTAGCCTCGATAAGGCCTTGGGCATTGAGCGCTACGGTCATGGTTTCACCATTGGCCAGGGCCAAATCTGCAGTTCCGTCATTGTTTATCTTCAGCAGTTGGCTGGAAACGCCATCAGCTACAACGTTCCATGTACGGTTGCTCTCATCGTAAACAAGAGTCAGAGCTTCACCCTCTTCACCCTCTTTGGTAATAGAGTATCCATTCTTTAGCGTCTCAACCAAGAATGTGCCATTCTCGCCCTCAACCTTCTTCACCTCACCGATACTGGCTAAGGGGTTTGAACCGCTCCAGAACTCGATAGAGTTGATAACCAGTGCGTCAGCTAAGTAGCAGACAGGATAGACAGGAACAATATTGAAAGCCAGATAAACCAATTCGTTAACGAACTTGTTGCTAACACCTTGGTTCCAGGTCACCAGACGATTGTGCAAAGAGAAAGAACCGATGCAAGATGACAACATAAAGGCGCCGCAAACCATGATTGTAGCAGCCATTTTCATTGATAATTTCTTCATACTCTTTTTATGTTAATAATTTAATGTACGAGATTTTCTTAAAAATCTCCTATTCCCATGGCGCAAATATAGCTCTTTTTCTGAAATAGTCCTCTCTTTTTGCTATTTTATTCTCGCTATCTCCGTTTTTTTTCCTATTTTTGCCGCCATAATAATAAACAGATAATAATAGATATATGTTTTCTGGAATAGTAGAAGAGTGCGCCGTATTGGTGGCCATGGTGAAAGACCAAGAGAATGTTCACTTTACTTTTGTTTGCTCATTTACAAACGAGTTGAAAATTGACCAGAGTGTATCCCATAATGGCGTTTGTCTGACAGTAGTCAGTATTGATGGCGACCGCTATACGGTGACGGCCATGAAGGAGACGCTTGAACGTAGCAATTTAGGCTTGCTTAAGGTGGGCGATGAGGTGAACGTGGAGCGTAGCATGATGATGAATGGTCGATTGGATGGCCACATTGTGCAAGGCCATGTGGATCAAACGGCCTGTTGTGTGGCTGTTGATGATGCTGAGGGGAGTTACTATTTCACCTTTGAGTATGCCTATAATCCTGAGATGGCCCGTCGCGGTTATCTTACAGTGGATAAAGGCTCTGTCACGGTTAACGGCGTCAGCTTGACCGTTTGTAATCCTACCGATAACTCCTTCCAGGTTGCTATCATTCCTTATACTTTCGAGAATACCAACTTTCACGCCATTAAGGTAGGTACGGTTGTTAACCTCGAATTTGACATTATCGGCAAGTACATCAGCCGAATGATAGCTCATTAATTTACCTCTATACGATGGGGCGCTTTTATCCCTACAATGATAACTAAGAAAATAGCATGGATAAAATAGATTTCCTGCAGTTGGTCGCTTCTCGTCAGAGCGACCGCGCATATGATGCCTCAAGGCCAGTTGAGCCTGAGAAACTGTATCAGATTCTTGAAGCTGCTCGTCTGGCTCCTTCGGCTTGCAATGCGCAACCTTGGAAATTTGTGGTCATTACTGAACCCTCTTTGGCCCGTCAAGTGGGTAAGGCAACCGCAGGACTGGGTATGAATAAGTTTGCAAAGGATGCTCCTGTTCATATTCTGATTGTAGAGGAGTCGATGAACATCACCTCCTTCCTTGGGGCAAAGATTAAGGATAAGTACTTCCCTTTGATAGACATAGGTATTGTCGCTTCGCATATCACCTTGGCTGCAGAATCTTTAGGCCTTGGTTCCTGTATCTTGGGTTGGTTTGACGAGCCCACCATTAAGCGTCTCGCAGGCATCCCTTCAGGCAAGCGTCTGCTGCTCGATATAGTTATCGGCTACCCTGCTAAGCCCAAGCGTAAGAAGTTGCGCAAGTCTGTTGAGAAGGTGGTCAGTTACAACAAGTATTGAGTATTATCGGAGAGAGGTGGCTTACGATGGAAGAGTGTATTAAAAAACAGCGGCATGGCTGCGTTACCTTTTGGTTATGGCTGGTGTTGTTTCTCAACGTTGGCTATAGCCTATCCTATGTCGTTGCACTTTATAGTGCTCTTAATCCAAGCATGTTCTTTGGTTTGGCTCTTCTTGCCTTGTGTGGGGTAGGGTATATGGTCTCTGCCATCCTCTTGCTACGATGGAACAGATGGGGCTTCTATCTGATGATTCTCTCCTCAATGATTTCCTTGATAGTCAACCTCATGATGAATGAGATTCCCCTTTTGCAAACTGTCTCCTCCCTCTTGGGTATCCTCATCTGGTGGGCTATCTTGCAGATTCGCTACCAAGGAATTTCGGTCTGGAAACAACTCACATTTCATAGCAAAAATAGATGATAGCCCCCCGAATAACAGATTCAGATTGCGAAGAACGCATAGCCTTCATCCGTGAGCGGTTTCGCTGTAAGGCGCCAGCTTGCGGAGGTTGTCGCAGTTGCCGCATGCCCAATGGCAAACCGGCTATGGAGACTTTCAACGCATATATTCGGGGTGAGAGAGAGTTTGCCTCTATAGCTGCTGAACTGTGGAAATTTTGAACTATAGAAGTTATGAGGGAGAAGAGTCTAACCATGACTGAGGTTTACATGCAGTAGAGTACGCACTTCACTCGGTCGAATCGCAGTGCTATCAGATCGTCTGGTTTGATGAGGAAGAAGAGGCAACCGCAGTCATAAAAGCGCAGATGGTGGCGATCGCTCTCATCCAGTTGCACCAGGGTGAGGTAACTGGGATACTCCTGTTCAATCTCATCGTAATAGATGGTAGGATGTTCCAGCATCCGGCTCTCTTCATGATGCGTCAGTGGTACTTCTTCAGCCTCTGCGGGTAATGAGCACTCTTCCTCGTTCTCATCGATAATGGTGTGTAGTCGCAGGTCTGTGAGGTCTGGAGAATAGATGACGCGGTAGGTATGCTCCTCCCATGCTCCCAGATGGATACCTGGCGAATCGGCATTCAGATTGCCGAAGAAATAATCCAGATAGGCAAAAAAGGCAATCGCTCCCTTATCCGGCAGCAGTTCAGCCGTTGGATTATTGGGATGAGTGCGTTTGAAATCGGCGCAGTTTATCTGGCAGATTAGAGTCATAGGTGATTCAAACGGATTCTCTTCATCCGAGAACCTTTCAATGAAATAGGGCATATTCACCCCATCAGGAAGTGCTGGTTGCCCCCACCAACGAGTCAGCCCCATCGTATTGTTTGCAGAGCAATCTTTCATAATCGCAAAATATGGTTATTTTAAGAGCAAAGATAATAGATGTTTAGCAAACAACCAAACATATTTTGCACGATGATAGTTTCTCAGTTCAAGCTGTAATACAAAAGTATTTTGGGGTCATTTTGTTGCCATGTTGCCACACTTGTTGATATACAGTGTGTTATGGGTGGCAACAAGGGTTGCAACAATGATTCTTTTTATTAAAAATACTTGTATATCGACATTTTTCTCTACTTCTTGAGGCTTTGAGTCCCTTTTTATTATGCATTATTTGCCATAGAGAATGAGTAATACTCCTTTTTAGTATCAGTTTCCTACCTCTGTGAGCAGCATGATGAAGAATTGTTTAGCAACTGATTGAAACAGTTTTTGTACGCCCATATATGGACATTTGTCCGGGTATGTACGGACAAATGTCCGGACGTATCAGACAGTTATGTTTGTTGTATTTAATTGTTTATGTTGACTACTTATCGTCTTGTAGAAAAAACAGGTTGACCTGTTTGTTTACGAGTTATTTACGTTGACTTTTCTCTTGAATATGTGAATATTTTAGATTTTACCGAGGATTTTGTCCATCACCCAGTTGGTTAGGGTGGCGCTTTCGCCATCGCAGGGGCAGACGGAGAGGCCTCGCAGATGATCGACCACGGCCTGTATTAAAGGCTGTTGTACATAGGTCGGGTTTTCTACGTGAATCTCTTCCCTGCCACGTTCGGTGTGGAGGGCGATAGGGTCGTAGGTATAGACGGAGAAGCAAATCATGCCGCGGTCACCAATAATTTCGATGCGGTCCTCACGCGCCGATTCATGCGCCACAAAGCACCATGAACCACTGCCTACAAGGCCGTTATCGAATTGGAAACAAGCGCTAAGCGTGTCCTCTGCAGGGTAAAGTCCGCCTTGGTTGCTCTTGTAACCAGAGGCTTCAAGTATGCAGCCAAAGATGTCTTGAAGGAGGTCAATCTGATGTGGGGCAAGGTCGTAGAAGTAGCCGCCTCCTGCGATGTCAGGCTGTACGCGCCAAGGGAGGTGTTCGCTATTATAATCGAGGTTGCGCGGGGGTTGGGCGAAGCGAATCTGGATGTTGATGACGTTGCCTACGGCGCCATTCTCTACCAGCTCTTTTACCTTAAGGAAGTAGGGGAGATAGCGACGGTAATAGGCTACAAAGCAGGGAACACCCGTCTCATGCGAGACGCGGTTGATACGGCAGCACTCTTCGTAGGTTACCGCCATGGGCTTCTCGATGTAGCAGGGCTTGCCAGCCTTCATGGCCATGATAGCATAGGTAGCATGCGAGGAAGGTGGGGTAGCGATATAGACAGCATTGACCTCAGGGTCATCAATTAGTTCTTGCGCATCTGCGTACCAATGGGCAATGTGTCGCTCACGGGCATACTGCTCCGCCTTCTGTAGATTACGGCTCATAACAGCCACCACTTCCGATCCTTCCACCTTCTGAAAGGCTGGACCACTCTTATACTTCGTTACTTCACCGCATCCGATGAAGCCCCATTTAATCACTTTCTCCATACTCTTCCTCTTCTTCAAAATCAAAATCAAAATCGAAATCGTCAGTAAACTCTGGCGTAGTGAACTCCTCAAGTTCGCGGCGATCTTTTTTGGTAGGTCGGCCGGTGCCTTTGGCACGGTTGATGAAGCCACTGACGCGGCTTAACTCAAGCAGTTCATACTGGTCGGGCGTCGTGACGTTTTCCATCATTTCGGCTACAAGCTTGGCGCCTACGCGTTTCTCAATGGTTTGCAGCACCTTGAAGGAGTAGGTGATAGGCGGTTTTTTTACTTGAATCACATCACCCGGTTTTACCATGCGTGCCGCTTTGGCTTGGGCGCCATTGAGCATGACGCGTCCCTTCTTGCAGGCCTCAGCGGCAATGGTGCGTGTTTTGAAGATGCGCACGGCCCACATCCATTTATCTATTCTGGCTTCGCTCATCGTTTGTTGTATTGGTTCATCGTGATTTGAATGCCGGCCAGACAGAAGCTGCGGACAATTTCGCCAGCCAACTTGAGCCGTTCTGGCATCTGCTCTATCTGCTCAGGAGTGAAGTGGCCCAGCACATAGTCAATTTGCATACCGCGTGGAAAGTCGTTGCCAATGCCGAAGCGCAGACGGGCGTAGGCCTGAGTGCCCAGTGTCTCTGCGATGTGCTTTAGACCGTTGTGGCCTGCATCGCTGCCCTGTCCTTTTAACCTCAGGCTGCCGAAGGGGAGTGCCAGATCATCGACCACCACAAGCAGATTCTCCAGTGCGATGTTCTCTTTCTGCATCCAATAGCGTACTGCGTTACCGCTCAGATTCATATAAGTAGATGGCTTGAGTAAGATAAGCTGGCGCCCCTTGACAGAAAGTGTGGCGGTACTGCCATAGCGTCCGTCAGCGAAGCGAATATCAGCCTGGCGAGCCATCTCGTCCACTACCATAAATCCGATGTTATGGCGTGTTTCGTGATAATCGCTACCTATGTTACCCAAACCTACAATTAAGTATTTCATTGCTTACATATGATTTAGCATGAAGAAATGGAAAAAACGCGGATTGTTACATGAAAACGTCGTATGCCGACGCCCGCAACAATCCGCGCTCTATATTGTGATGAATATAAGCCTTTATCTCATCAGGCTGTCATTAACCCTGAGCAGCTTGTGCACCACGAGCGGCACGAGTCAACTTCACGGCGCAAACCACAGCTTCCTTAGCGTTGAGGAGCTCCAGGTTCTCGAAGTTCAGTTCGCCAACCTTGATGGTCTTACCGAGACCCAGGTGAGAAACGTTAACAATCAGTTTCTCAGGGATGAGGTTGTAGAGAGCTTTCACTTTAAGCTTACGGATTTGCAGAGCCAGCTTACCACCGGCTTTTACACCTTCAGCCAAACCTTCCAACTGTACGGGTACCTCCATAACGATGGGCTTAGCCTCGTCGATTTCGTAGAAGTCAACGTGCAGAATGTTGTCTTTTACGGGGTGGAATTGGATATCCTTCATGATGGCGTTTACCTTCTTGCCATCGATGTCGAGGTCAACCACGTAGATGTGGGGGGTGTAAACAAGGTTGCGCAGACCCTCAGCGGGCACAGTGAAATGTACAATCTCTTTGCCACCATAGAGTACGCAAGGTACGCCGTTGTTCTTACGAATAGCTTTCAAAGCTCTAGCCTGCTCAGATGAGCGTTCTGCAATGGTTCTTGCAGTGCCTTTGATTTCAATTGATCTCATTGTTCTAAAAAAAATGTGTTACTCTAAATTAAGTAGTCTCTAAATGCTTAATTCGCCATCACACGAAGCGGTGCAGACCGCCCGATGTTGCAAAAAGCGGCGCAAAATTACAACTTATTATTGAAATAACAAAGCGTTTGCCCAAAAAACTTATCAGAAGTCGATATCGATTTTAATTTCATCATTCGCCTCTCTCTGAACGGCTTGCTCCTCCTCGGCTTCTTCTTCGTCGCAGAGGGGCTGGTGCTTGTCAATGAAATCCACGGCCTGCTCTAGGGCCTTCATGAACTTCTTCAAGTCTTCGCGGTATAAGAAAACCTTATGTTTCTCAAAATTGACCTGCGTGTCGTCGCCCTCTACGGTAGTTACCTTCTTACTTTCGGTAATGGCCAGGAAAAGCTCCTCTTTTCGGTTCATCTTCACGTCGAGGTAATAAATGCGTTTGCCTGCCTTGACGGCCTGTGAGCGGACTATGTCTCGTTCGTTTCTTTCGATGTCACGGTTTCTTTTCTTTTCTTCCATAATCTGTGAGGTTTGTCTTTTTTAGCGGCCCAAAATTGCTGATTTTTTTTGTTTTTCCCAAGGATTTACAGAGATATTTGTGTGTGTGATGAAAAAAAATGGGTTTCGTGTGGCGGAATCAGCAAAAATCGCTAATTTTGCGCCCTGAAAAATGTACCGAATAACGATTAGTATTATATTATATGATTAACAGAGTTCTTATCCGTCTGAAGCTGATACAGATAGTTTACGCCTATTATCAGAACGGCAACAAAAACTTAGAAGCTGGAGAGAAGGAGTTGTTCTTCAGTTTGTCAAAAGCCTACGACCTTTACAACTACCTCCTGATGTTGATGGTAGCGGTAACCCGTTATGCTCAGAAGCGTATCGACGCAGCTAAAGCGAAACTGGCTCCTACTGCCGAAGAGTTGAACCCCAACACAAAGTTTGCTGACAATCAGTTTATCGCCCAGCTCGAAGTGAACAAGCAGCTGTGTGAGTATGCTGCTAACCAAAAGCGCTCTTGGAATGACGAAGAGGATTTTGTCAAGGAGCTATACGATACCATTGTAGCTTCTGATATATATAAGGAATATATGGCTGCTGAAGATAAATCGTACGAGGCTGACAGAGAACTGTGGCGCAAGATCTATAAGAACTTTATCTGCATCAACGAATCGCTCGACGGCCTGCTCGAGGACCAGAGCCTCTACTGGAACGATGACAAGGAGATTGTGGACACCTTCGTGATGAAAAGTATCAAGCGCTTTGATCCAGCCAACGGAGCCAATCAGGAATTGCTCCCCGAATTTAAGGATGAGGAGGACCGCGAGTTTGCCCGTCGTCTCTTCCGCCGCACCATCCTCAATGCAGACTATTACCGCCACCTCATCAGCGAGAATATTCGTAACTGGGAGTTGGACCGTGTAGCCTTTATGGATGTTATCATCATGCAATGCGCCCTTGCTGAGATTCTAAGCTTTCCCAATATTCCTCTCAGCGTTACGCTTAATGAATATGTAGAGATGGCTAAGATTTACAGCACACGCAAGAGTGGATCGTTTGTCAACGGCACCCTTGATGGCATCATTAAGGTACTGAAGAAAGAGGGAAAGTTGACCAAGAATTGATTGCTTTATCAGATATTACTAACTCATAAATACTTACGTCTATGTACGCAATGACCCTATTACAAGCTGCAGGCATGCCTCAGCAGAATGGTAGCATGATGTGGATTATGTTGATTGCCATGTTTGCTATCATGTATTTCTTTATGATTCGCCCCCAGCAGAAGAAACAGAAAGAACTGAATAACTTCCGTAAAACTCTTCAGCTGAATCAGCGTGTCATCACGGCTGGCGGTATCTATGGCACCGTTAAAGAGATTAGCGATACCGAGGTGGTGCTGGAAATTGCTCAGAACGTTAGAATCCACATCGACAAGAATTCCGTTTTTGCCGCTGCTGCTGATGCTAACCAGAGTCAGGCTGGCAAGTAAGTGTCAGTCTTATCCAATTCTTAGGTGCGTATGTCAAGCCGCCTCCCTCTCATTCGTTTGAAAGAACGACTGGACCGTATATCGAAGGACTTCCTCTTTTCCGACAGGAGTAGGGAGTTCTTCCTTTTTTTGTTTTTCTTCTTCGTAGCTGGCGCTTTCTGGCTGCTGCAAACTCTCAATGGAGAGTTTGAGGATACAATCTCTTTGCCTTTCCGTTTGAAGGGGGTACCTAAGGAGGTGGTGATTACCTCACAACTGCCCACGGAGTTACAGCTACGCGTTAAGGATCGTGGCACCGTGTTGCTCAACTACAAACTGGGTGGCGAGATAATGCCTCTCTCCATTGACTTTGAAAAGCTGAAGGGGAATGACAACCATGTGCTGATGGCTTTTGCACAGATAGAAAAACAGATTTTGCAGCAGATGAGTGTATCAACCCGCTTGCTCTCTATCAAGCCTGACACGCTCGACTTCTACTATACCCAGGCTAAGTCAAAGCGGGTACCTGTTCGCTTTCAAGGCCGACTGATGGCTGCGCAGACCTACTTCTTGGCCGATACGCTTTTTCGACCAGATTCAGTCGAGGTTTATGCTCCGCAGGCTATACTCGACACATTGTGCTATGCGCCCACTGTCTTTACTGAATGTTTGGAGGTGGCCGATACGTTGATCCGCAAGGTACAGCTCACCAGCCATTCAGCTGTGAAGTTTCTGCCCGATGAGGTGGAGATGTCTCTTTTGACCGATGTCTATACCGAGGCCTCTGTTGAACTACCATTGGAAGGGGTCAACTTCCCAATGGGCAAGGTACTTCGTGCGTTCCCTTCGCACGTCAAAGTACTCTTTCAGGTGGGCAAGAATCGCTACAAGAGTCTCAGCGAGGAGGAGTTCCGTCTGATAGTGAACTATGATGAATTGATGAAACTTAATCACCAGAAATACACCGTGAAGCTCCACCATCTGCCGCAAGGGGTGCTCAATGTGCGTTTTGTGCCCGAGCAGGTGGATTTCTTAATAGAGCAGGTGAGTTTCCAAACGGAGTAAGCCACATGAGCAAGCCATTAATAATAGGGGTGACCGGAGGAATTGGCAGCGGAAAGAGTGTAGTGTGCCGGCTGTTTCAACTGATGGGCCTACCTGTCTATATTTCAGACGATGAGACTAAACAGTTGATGGTTCGCGATGAGGCTATCCGCACAGGTTTGATTGAATTGTTGGGTCCTGAAGTCTATCTGCCTGAAGGGTTGAACAAGCCGCTGCTGACTGCCTATCTCTTTGCATCGGCAGAACATGCCAAAACTATCAACGCTTTGGTACATCCGTGCGTTAAGGCCGATTTCCGCCAATGGATTCAGAAGCATACTGATGCACCGTTGGTAGCCATCGAGTCGGCTATTCTGATAGAAGCCGGTTTTCGCGACGAAGTGGACGTCGTTCTGATGGTGACTGCTCCTTTAGAGGTGCGTATCCAGCGCGCCATGCAGCGCGACGGGGTCTCGAGGCAGCAAGTTGAAAAGCGCATTCAGCGCCAGATGACTGACGAAGCTAAAGCCGCTTTGGCCGATTATAAGCTGATTAATGATGGCGAGCACCCCCTTATTCCGCAGGTTTTGCAGTTGATTGCTGCGCTATCTAAAATAAATGATTAACTTTGCACCCCGTTAGTTCCCACTTATGGGGCTTGCAACCATTGAGAATACAAAACCATAAGAAAAAACAGAAACGTTATGTTAAAGACTATTTTGTCGATTGCCGGCAAGCCCGGCTTGTATAAGCTTGTTTCGCAGGGTCGTAACATGCTGATTGTGGAATCGTTGAGTGATAAGAAGCGTTTCCCCGCCTATGGTAACGAGAAGATTATTTCTTTGGGCGATATAGCGATGTACACTGATGCTGAGGATATTCCTCTGTCTCAGGTGTTGACAAATGTGAAGAACAAGGAGAATGGTCAGCCCGCGTCGCTCGATCCTAAGAAAGCGTCGCAGGATGAGTTGAAGGCCTACATGGCCGAAGTGCTTCCCTCGTTCGACCGCGACCGCGTTCATGCTTCGGATATCAAGAAACTCATCGCTTGGTATAACCTGCTGATAGCTGCTGGAATCACTGAGTTTGAAGCTAAAGAAGAGCAGGAAGAAGCCGAGGCTTAACCTGCTGGCTAATGATAAAAAGAGAGCCGTGCAAAAACTTCCGTTTGTAAGTGGTTTGCACGGCTTTTCTTTTTTATCGGTTTCAGAATTAGTTTCTGAAGGCCAAGGCTTGTCCGTCAGCGATAGTATCGACAAGAATGGGCTTGTCGCGGTTCACCTCTTGAGCCAATAACTTCTTGGAGAGGTCGTTGAGCAGGAAGTGCTGGATAGCACGTTTCACTGGACGGGCACCAAACTCGGGGTCATAGCCAGCTTGAGCCAGGAAGTTGATGGCTTGATCAGTAAGTTGCAACGTCACGCCGTTGCCCTCCAGCATGTGCGCTACACTGTCAATCTGCAAACGTACAATCTGCTTGATTTCCGTCTCCGTCAGCGGCAGGAACATGATGGTCTCGTCAATACGGTTCAGAAACTCGGGGCGGATGCTCTGCTTCAACAGGTTCATCACTTCGCGCTTCGTCTCCTCGACCAGGGCCGACTTGTTGCTGCTGTTCAGCTTCTCCATCTGACTCTGGATGTAGCTGCTACCCATGTTCGAGGTCATGATGATGATGGTATTCTTGAAGTTGACTGTGCGGCCTTTGTTATCCGTCAGTCGGCCATCATCGAGTACCTGCAACAAGATGTTGAAGACGTCAGGGTGTGCCTTCTCAATCTCATCAAACAGTACCACCGAGTAGGGCTTGCGGCGTACGGCCTCGGTCAACTGACCGCCTTCATCGTAACCTACATATCCCGGAGGCGCTCCGACCAGACGAGATACGCTGTGCTTCTCCTGATACTCACTCATGTCGATACGCGTCATCATCGTTTCGTCATCAAAGAGGAACTCTGCCAAGGCTTTGGCCAGTTCGGTCTTACCCACACCCGTTGTACCAAGGAAGAGGAACGAACCGATTGGCCGCTTAGGGTCTTGCAGTCCGGCGCGGCTACGGCGTACAGCATCGGCTACCGCTTCAATGGCCTCATCCTGTCCGATAACCCGCTTGTGCAGTTCGGCCTCTAGATGGAGTAATTTTTCCTTTTCGCTTTGAAGCATTTTGCTCACTGGTATGCCGGTCCAGCGTGATACCACGTCGGCAATATCCTCTGCATCCACCTCCTCCTTGATCATGGCGTTGTCGCCCTGCATTTTGTGGAGTTGCTGTTGCGTCTCTTCAATCTCCTTGTTCAGAGCCTGAAGTTTACCATAGCGTATTTCGGCTACGCGGCCGTAGTCGCCTTCGCGCTCAGCCTTATCAGCCTCGAACTTCAGGTTTTCAATCTCTACCTTGTTCTGCTGAATCTTGTTCATCAGGCTCTTTTCGCTTTGCCACTTGGCCTTGAAACCGCTCTCCTGTTCCTTCAATTCTGCCAGTTCCTTGCCAATCTGTTCCAACTTGGTGGTGTCGTTTTCACGCTTAATGGCTTCACGTTCAATCTCCAACTGTTTGATTTTACGTGAGATTTCGTCCAGTTCCTCAGGCACACTGTCCACCTCCATACGCAGTTTGGCTGCTGCTTCATCCATCAGGTCGATGGCCTTATCGGGAAGAAAACGGTCGGTGATGTAACGGTTACTCAGCTCCACGGCGGCAATGATGGCGTCATCCTTTATACGCACATGGTGGTGATTTTCGTAGCGCTCCTTCAATCCACGTAGAATAGAAATGGTGCTTAGGGTGTCTGGCTCGTTGACCATGACAATTTGGAAACGTCGCTCCAATGCTTTATCCTTTTCAAAGTACTTCTGATACTCGTCCAAGGTGGTGGCACCGATACTGCGCAGTTCGCCACGAGCCAAGGCTGGCTTCAAGATGTTGGCGGCATCCATAGCCCCTTCGCTCTTGCCAGCGCCCACTAAGGTGTGAATCTCATCGATGAAGAGGATGATGTTGCCTTCGCTCTTCTTCACCTCGTTGATTACCGCTTTCAGTCGCTCTTCGAACTCACCTTTGTACTTGGCTCCAGCAACTAAGGCACCCATATCGAGAGAATAGACCTGCTTGTTCTTCAGATTCTCGGGCACGTCGCCTCGAAGGATACGATGAGCCAGCCCCTCGACGATGGCGGTTTTACCGGTACCTGGTTCACCAATCAAGATAGGGTTGTTCTTGGTACGTCGGCTCAGAATCTGCAGCACGCGTCGAATCTCCTCGTCACGTCCGATGACAGGGTCGAGTTTGCCGCTTCGGGCCGCTTCGTTCAAGTTGATGGCATATTTCTCAAGTGATTGGTAGGTGTCTTCGCTGGACTGGGAGGTCACGCGGTCGCCCTTTCTCAGTTCGTTGATGGCAGCGCGTAGTTCCTTGTCGGTTACACCAGCATCTTTCAGAATGGATGCAGCGGTACTCTTGACATTGAGCAGGGCCAGCAGAAGCGGTTCGATCGAGACAAACTCGTCGCCCATCGCTTTTGAGAGCTCCAAACTCTTCTGCAGTACCTCGTTGGTCTCACGGCTCAAGTAAGGCTCGCCACCTTGTACTTTAGGCAGAGAATCTATTTGTCGGTCAAGAATGGTGGCAATCTGTTGGCCGTTAACACCCAGTTTCTGGAAGATGAAGTTGGTGACTTGTTCACCTACTGTCAATACCCCTTTCAGCAGGTGTACCGTTTCTATGGCCTGTTGTCCATGGCTCTGCGCCAGGTTTACCGCCTGTTGTATCGCCTCCTGGGCTTTGATTGTGTAGTTGTTAAAATTCATATTCGTTGTCTCCTTTCTTTAATTATTATCAATCTGTAACGCTATCTAGAGAGCAAAAGGTTTGCCGAGGTGGTTTTTCTGACATTTTGTCATTTTTAAATCGAATGAGTGATGACAAAATGGCCGATTGTATGTTATTTTATCCATTTTTTGGGAAAAAATAAGCAAGCTTCTTTTTGCTTTTTCTCTCGGCTTGCACACTTTGCTTTGCGAAGATAGGCTTCGCCTCGGAAAAACAAAAATAAGCTAGCTTCTTTTTGCTTTTTCTCTCGGCTTGCACTATCTTTGCACCTTTCAAATAGC
>CAMAMO010000004.1 GCA_945836915.1 uncultured Mediterranea sp. | reverse complement strand
GGAGGAGAGTAAAAACAAACCTAGAGAGAGCTAATATATATAATATATGTATAAGATTATACTGAAACGTGGAAAAGAAGAGTCGCTCAAGCGGTTTCATCCCTGGGTTTTTTCGGGCGCTATTGCCCGCATCGAGGGTGAGCCGGAAGAGGGCGAGGTGGTAGAGGTACTGACCCAACAGGGGGAGTTCATCGCTAAAGGCCACTGGCAGATTGGTAGCATTGCGGTAAGAGTGCTCTCATTCAGTGAAGAGGAGTCTATCGACGGGGCTTTCTGGCACCGCCGACTGGCTACGGCCTACGCCATGCGACAGCAGATTGGCATCGCTGGACGAGTGGATAACAACACCTACCGCCTGGTGCATGGTGAGGGAGACAACCTACCAGGACTGGTCATTGACATTTATGGACGGACGGCGGTGATGCAAGCCCATTCAGCCGGTATGCACCTGGTGCGCATGGAGATTGCCGCCGCGCTGAACGAGGTGATGGCCGGAGCGATTGATAACATCTACTACAAGTCGGAAACTACCCTCCCCTTCAAGGCCGACCTCTACCCAGAGAATGGTTTCCTGCAAGGGGGCAGTGCGGATAATGTGGCCACGGAGTATGGCTTGAACTTCCACATCGACTGGCTGAAGGGGCAGAAGACCGGCTTCTTCGTGGACCAACGAGAGAACCGCGCCCTGTTGGAGCGCTACGCCAAGGGGCGATCGGTGCTCAACATGTTCTGCTACACCGGTGGCTTCTCTGTCTATGCCATGCGAGGCGGCGCCAAACTGGTCCACTCGGTAGATAGCTCGGCCAAGGCCATCGACCTGACCAACAAAAACATCGCCCTCAACTTCCATGATGATGAGCGCCATGCCGCCTATGCAGAGGATGCCT
This sequence comes from uncultured Mediterranea sp., assembly GCA_945836915.1. Taxonomy (GTDB): domain Bacteria; phylum Bacteroidota; class Bacteroidia; order Bacteroidales; family Bacteroidaceae; genus Bacteroides. The sequence goes on along the minus strand of CAMAMO010000004.1, from coordinate 31,837 downwards.
TCAAGTACTTGGACCGGATGGGAGACCAGTACGACCTGATTATTCTGGACCCTCCCGCCTTCGCCAAGCACCGCGACGCCTTGCGAAACGCCCTGCAGGGTTATCGTAAACTCAATGTCAAAGCCTTTGAAAAGATTAAGCCCGGCGGCATTCTGTTTACCTTCAGCTGCTCGCAGGCAGTGAGCAAGGAGAATTTCCGAACAGCGGTCTTCACCGCAGCGGCCATGACGGGACGCAGCGTACGCATACTGCACCAACTGACCCAACCGGCCGACCACCCTGTGAATATCTATCACCCGGAAGGGGAATACCTCAAAGGGCTGGTTTTATACGTTGAATAGTAAATATATGTTAATTTACTGCATTTTTACGGCCAAATATTATGTTATATAACATAAAACCTATACTTTTGCACCGTGTTTTTCATGGTATTAGATTTAAGGTTAATAAAGATTGGGTGTCTGGGATAGATACCCTTCTTTTTTATATCCCCCTGTGAAGAAAAAAAATCAACGACTTTTATTGTTTTTACCTTCAAATTGCACTACCTTTGTAGCCTAAGAAAAAAAAGCAAATATTGACCATGAACTTGAAGACGCGTTTGATTGTGATGAACTTCCTGCAGTTTGCAGTGTGGGGTGCCTACCTCACCTCGATGGGAAGTTATTTAGTCACTCTGGGTATGGCCTCGCAGATTGGCCTCTTTTATGCCATGCAGGGCATAGTCTCCCTCTTTATGCCAGCCTTGATAGGCATCGCTGCAGACCGCTGGATCCCAGCTCAGAAGATGCTCTCTCTCTGCCACTTCATATCAGCCCTATTTTGGCTGTGCGCAGGCTTCTACGGCATGACGCATGGTAGCGAAACGCAGTTTGGCACCCTCTTCCCGCTCTACTCGTTTGCTATCGCTTTCTACATGCCCACCCTGGCGCTGAGTAACTCGGTAGCCTACAACGCCTTGGAGCGTGAGGGCCTGGACACCATCAAAGCGTTTCCACCCATCCGCATCTTCGGCACCATCGGTTTTATCTGCTCCATGTGGCTGGTCGATTTGATGGGGTGGCAAACCAACCATAACCAGTTCCTGGCGTCTGGCATCATCGGCCTCATCTTCAGCGGCTACGCTTTGACGTTGCCTGCTTGCCCAATCAACAAGGGAGCAAGCAAGAGTATAGCCGAAGCGCTGGGCCTCAAGGCCTTCTCGCTCTTCAAGCAGAAGAAGATGGCACTCTTCTTTATCTTCTCCATGCTGCTGGGCGTTTCTCTACAGATTACCAACGGCTTTGCCAACCCCTTTATCATGAGTTTCGGACAGATACCAGAGTTTGCCGATACCTTCGGGGTGCAGCATGCCAATATACTCATCTCTTTGTCGCAGATCTCAGAGACGCTCTGTATTCTGCTCATCCCTTTCTTCCTGAAGCGGTTTGGCATCAAGCAGGTCATGCTGATGGCCATGCTGGCTTGGGTGCTGCGTTTCGGACTCTTTGGTACGGGTAACCCCGGGGGCGGCGTCTGGATGTTTATCGCCAGCATGATTGTCTATGGCGTAGCGTTCGACTTCTTCAACGTCTCAGGCTCGCTCTTCGTGGATAAAGAGGTGGATAAGGAGATTCGCTCAAGCGCTCAGGGCCTCTTTGTTCTGGTAACCAACGGCTTCGGTGCTACCATCGGTACGCTTAGTGCACAGGCGGTAGTGAACCAGTTCGTGGTCTCTGAGGGGTCCGCCCAGGTGGCAGAATGGCAAACCTGCTGGTTTATTTTTGCCGCCTACGCACTGGTGGTAGCTATCCTCTTCGCCCTTCTATTTAAATATAAGCATACGCATCCTGAAGAACGGGGGGCCCTACGCGAAGTTTAACCCCTCAATACCTCAACCACATGCACCTCTTTTATACACCCAATATTGCCCTTTCAAATGAACTCCCCGAAGAGGAAGCAGCTCATGCCATGCGCGTACTACGTCTGCAAACGGGCGATGAGGTGTGCCTGACCGACGGTAAGGGAGCCTTCTTCCAAGCTCGCATCACGGAGTGTAACCGCAAGCGCTGCTTAGTAGAGGTCATCAGACGCCAGGAGCAACCGCCCCTCTGGCAGGGACATCTCCATCTGGCAATGGGTCCAACCAAGAATATGGATCGTACGGAGTGGTTGGCGGAGAAGGCGACAGAGATAGGACTGGATGAGCTAAGCTTCTTGAACTGCCAATGGAGCGAACGGCGGGTTATTAAGGGGGAGCGCATCGAAAAGATTCTGGTGTCGGCCATGAAACAGTCGCTCAAGGCGCGTTTGCCGCAGCTCAATGAGATGACCGATTTTATGAGCTTTGTGAAGAGGCCCTTTAAGGGACAAAAGTTCATTGCCCACTGCCACGAGGGAGAGAAGGTACCGCTACGAACGGCAATCAGAGGAGATGAGGACAATCTGGTGCTGATTGGGCCTGAAGGGGATTTCAGCCCTGAAGAGGTAGCCGAAGCGGTGAAGCAGGGCTTTGTTCCCGTTACACTGGGCCGCTCCCGCTTACGTACCGAGACAGCAGCCTTGGTGGCGGTATATCTGATGAACCTAACACATACTTCTGAATAGAAACCTTTTTTACCAATATACTCTTAACTAAAAAAAATTTATTTTTTATGAAACCAACATTATTTTTACTTGCTGCCGGTATGGGCAGCCGTTACGGAGGTCTGAAACAGCTTGACGGTCTGGGACCTCATGGTGAAACCATCATGGATTACTCCATCTACGATGCCATCAAGGCCGGATTCGGCAAACTGGTCTTCGTAATCCGCAAGGATTTTGAACAGGATTTCCGTGAGAAGATTATCTCGAAATATGAGGGTCACATCCCTTGCGAACTGGTCTTCCAGTCTATTGACAAACTGCCCGAAGGCTTTATCTGCCCCGAAGGCCGCCAAAAACCTTGGGGTACGAACCACGCCGTGATGATGGGTGAGGATGTGATTAACGAACCCTTTGCTGTAATTAACTGCGATGACTTCTACGGTCGCGACAGCTACCGCGTGATGGGCGAGTTCCTGAGCAACCTGCCCGAAGGCTCAAAGAACACCTATGCCATGGTAGGCTTCCGAATTGGCAACACACTGAGCGAAAGCGGTACGGTATCTCGTGGACTCTGCGGTACGGACGAGAACCAGTTACTGACCAGCGTGGTAGAACGCACCAAAATAGAGCGTCGCGAGGGTGAGGTGAAGTACATCGATGACAACGGCGAATGGACTGCTACCCCCGAAAACACCCCCGTTAGCATGAACTTCTGGGGCTTTACGCCCGACTACTTCGGTTATAGCAAGAGCTACTTTGTAGATTTCCTGAGCGATTCCAAGAACATGGAGAACCTGAAGAGCGAGTTCTTCATCCCCTTGATGGTGGATAAACTAATCAAAGAGGGTACCGCTACGGTAAAGGTGCTCGATACCACCAGCAAGTGGTTCGGCGTAACCTATCCCGAAGATCGCCAAAGTGTAGTAGATAAGATTCAAGCCCTGATTGACGCTGGCGAATACCCCGACAAGCTGTTCTGATTTGTTTCGCCCATAGGGGAAATATTTGCACCCCATAAAAAAGAGGCCTAAACGCTAACAACTAACGTTTAGGCCTCTTTTATTGCTTTACGCCTTTTGCTCTTTAAGCGCTCGATTAACAAAACCACACTCAAGGTTCTTCAATAGAGAGCGAATGGTAATCAATCAATCCGCGCATGGAGGTCTCTTCAATTAAATCCACCTTAACACCAAAATCCTCGGCTACCTCGCGTAGCAGGTTGGCATAGCAGTAGGCCAATGAGCCCACAAATCGCGTGGGGAAACTGCGGTAATCGTACTGACGGATGTTACGGCTAAAGAAATCCTGGAAATTAATCGTCACTAATTCATACACATAGTCTTGATCGATGTAATCAGACAGGAAATAGGCCACGGATGCCAAATAGCGATTGGGGAAAGGACGGTTATAAACTGACTCCATAATGTCGTTAGGCGTGGTGCGAAACTTATCAAAGAAAGCCGTCGTAACCGCAGCCGGCGAAAGGCCTTTTAACACATCACTTAAAAAGCGAGCGCCAATAGCCGCACCGCTTCCCTCATCGCCGAGAATATAGCCGCCAGAACGCACATTCTTTACAATAAACCGTCCATTGTAAAAGCAGGAATTGGAACCAGTTCCCAAGATGCAGGCTATACCTGCGTCTGTCTTAAACAACCCCCTCGCCGCAGCGAGCAAATCACTCTCTACTTGGATGGGAGTCTTAAACTGCGCAACCAAGGAAGCTCCTAACACATTTCGTTTCTCCAAAGAGTTACATCCTGCACCATAATAGTACACCTGCTCCAACTTCTTTTTAAAGAAAACCTCGGGCAAACCTAAACGCACACTTCTGCTAATCTCTCTACGAGACTGGAAGTAGGGATTCAAACCCTCCGTAAAGGCGTGCTGAATCAGCTGCTGATCTTCGACCAGCGCCCATTCCGTACGGGTAGAACCACTTTCAGCAATCAACTTCATAGCCTTGAATTTTCAAATTTCATACAAATATATCACCTATTTTTGGAACAACAACACAAATTTCCAAAAAAAGCATTTTTTAACGATACAATTTGCAACTATTTATTTTATTCGATGAAAAAAAGCATACCAACCTCTGTCTATATTGTGAAATAATATATTTAATTCAAAAAATACATAAACTAATGTATCGGACATTAAAATAATTTGTATATTTGTTGCGTTTTAAACTAATATCTACGCCAAAATGAAGAAATTGCTTGTATGCTTAATGGTATTAACGATGTGCTTACCCCCTTTTGTAGCCGCCCAGAAGGTGGTTATGGGGGATGAGCAGACTGAATTGTACCTGCCTATCCTAAAGAATAAACGGGTGGCTATTTTCTCCAATCACACGGGAATGGTGGGAGACAAACATCTACTTGACCTTCTTCTTGAGAAGGGGGTGAATGTGGTGGCTATCTTCTCGCCTGAACATGGGTTCCGCGGAGATGCGGATGCCGGTGAACATGTATCGAGCTCAGTGGATTCAAAAACAGGTGTGCCTATCCTCTCGCTCTATGATGGCAAGGAAAAGCGGCCCAGCGAAACCTCGATGCGGAAGTTTGACATTCTGATTGTGGACATTCAGGATGTAGGACTGCGATTCTATACCTACTACGTTACGATGTGCCAACTGATGGATGCCTGTGCACAGTATAACCGCAAGGTGTTGCTGTTGGATCGCCCCAACCCTAACGGTCACTATGTAGATGGTCCGATTCTGGATATGAAGTATAAATCGGGAGTAGGTGGGCTGCCTATACCCGTAGTTCATGGCATGACGCTGGGCGAACTGGCGCTGATGGTGAATGGGGAACGGTGGTTGCCCGCTTCACGCGTGGCCGATCTGACGGTGATTCCCTGTAAGAACTACACGCATCAGACGATGTACGAACTGCCTATTCCACCCAGTCCGAACCTGCCCAACATGAAGTCTATCTATCTCTACCCCTCTATCTGCTACTTCGAGGCTACGCCAGTCAGCCTGGGCCGTGGTACCGACAAGCCCTTCCAAGTTTATGGTCACCCTAACATGAAGGGATATCAGTTTAGTTTTACTCCACGGAGTGTAAAGGGAGCCAAAAATCCCCCACAACTCAATAAGACCTGCTATGGCGTAGATTTGAGCGGCATGAGCGATGAGGAGATTTGGAAACGAGGCGTGGACCTCTCTTACGTCATCGACGCCTACCGCAACCTCAACATGGATGACCACTTCTTCCGTTCCTTCTTCGAACTGCTTATTGGCACCGATTATGTTCGCAAGATGATTAAGAAGGGGTGTAGTGCTGAGGAAATCAAAGCCAAATGGCAAGACGACGTCAAGCTCTTCAAAGAACAAAGAAGACCCTATCTGCTCTATAAAGAGTAATCTCTATACCCCAAATCTCCAAGAAAAAACGCTTCATTCATTACTTTAATCTGTTTGCATCACAATGACTCCCTGGACTATCCTTATCACTATTGCCTGTTATTTCGCCCTGCTGTTTATTATCTCATGGGTTACAGGCCGCAAAGCAGACAACGCCGGTTTCTTCACCGGTAACCGAAAAACACCCTGGTATATGGCAACTGTTGCCATGATTGGCGCCAGCATATCGGGCGTAACCTTTATATCCGTACCTGGCGCGGTACTGACAGGCGGCTACGCCTACATGCAGATGGTCCTGGGTTTCTTTGTGGGATCTATTATTGTAGCGTGGGTACTCATTCCAATGTTCTACCGAATGAATCTGCTCAGCATCTACGGCTATCTGGAAAAGCGCTTCGGACTGGCCTCGTACCGCACAGGGGCCTGGTTCTTCTTCGTTTCGAAGATGCTGGGGGCTTCCGTAAGGTTCTTCGTGGTCTGCGTAGTTCTCCAGACATTGGTGTTCCAACCGCTTGGGGTCCCCTTCTCACTCAACGTGGTGATTACCGTGGCACTCATCTGGCTCTACTCCTTCCAAGGGGGTGTAAAGTCGCTCATCTGGACCGACTCGCTCAAGACGCTCTGCCTGGTGCTTTCGGTGATCTGCTGCATCGGCTTCATCGCATCCCATCTGGATCTGAGCCTCGCTACCCTGCCCGCAGCCGTGGCTGACCACCCTACCAGCAAGATATTCTTCTTGGATGACCCCAACGACGGGCGCTACTTCTGGAAGCAGTTTATTGCCGGTATCTTTATGATTATTGCCTGCACTGGCTTGGATCAAGATCTGATGCAGCGAACCCTAAGTTGCAAAAACTTCCGCGAGTCACAAAAGAACATGGTGGTCAGTGCCGCCATTCAAATCTTTGTCATCGGACTCTTCCTGGTACTCGGTACCCTACTCTACATGTATGCTGACCGCTTTATGCCTCAGATAAGCGGCATCAAAGGAGACGCCCTCTTTGGCGAGGTGGCCTGGAGTGACGGTTTCCCCCTCTTCATCGGCATCCTCTTTATCGTCGGACTGGTGGCAGCGGCCTACTCGGCTGCGGGCTCGGCATTGACAGCCCTCACCACCTCGTTTACCATCGACATTCTTCGCGCCAACGAGAAACAGGATGATAAGAACCTGACCTTGACGCGTAAGTTGATCCACTTCATCATGTCGCTCATCATGGTGATTACCATCGTGGTGTTCTACGAACTCAACGATGACAGTGCCATCAATGCGGTCTATAGCTTAGCGGCCTACACCTACGGCCCCATCTTGGGTCTGTTTATCTTCGGCATGGGTTGCAAACGCCCCGTACGCGATGCCTATGTACCGGTTGTCGCCGTAGCGGCTCCAGTGTTAAGCTATATCCTACAGAGCAACAGCGAAGCTTGGTTTGGCGGCTATCAGATTAGCTTTGAACTGCTGATTATCAATGCACTGATTACGGCGGCAGGCCTCTGTTTGCTGATTAAGAAATAGTCTGAAGGTGTGAAAGTAACCCATTAACAAGAATGAAAGACATGAAGAAAAAACACCTCTCCCTTCTCTCACTGGCACTGTGTGCTACAGGCAGCCTCTCTCTGCAGGCTCAGGAGATTTCGACCGACGTGCGCCAACAGATGAGCCAAATACTGGACGAAATCGCCGCCCGCGAGGTCTCTATCGGACGAATCAAGATAGACTCTGTTGCTGCTGAAGGTAAAACTTTGAAGCTTTTTGCTAATATGAACTGCTCATATATTCCCTTTCGCGAAGGCAATGTAGCAGAAATTTATGAACGTTTGCAGGCTTTGGTACCCACTGACTATAGCCGTCTGACGTTGATAACCAACGGCAGAGCGATTGAAGAACAGATACCGCTGGCTCTCCGCCAGCCAGCCAAGGGAAAGAAGAGAAAGGTGAAAACCTGGATTACGCAAGGTGGCAAGCCGCTGGTTACGCCCGTTGATCCCAGGTGGAGAGCAACGAAAGGCTTGGATGGCCGCCACATCGCCCTCTGGCAGAGCCATGGCTGGTACTACGAGAAGAAGCTGAATCGCTGGGAGTGGCAACGGGCTCGCATCTTCCAGACGGTTGAGGACCTCTATACGCAAAGCTATGTCCTCCCCTTCTTGGTGCCGATGCTCGAGAATGCCGGAGCAAACGTGATGTTGCCACGCGAACGGGACATACAGAAACAGGAGGTCATTGTGGATAATGATGGCACCCTGGATGAATATTCCACCTACATGGAACGCCAAGGGGTGAAAAGCTGGCGCCAAGGTGAAGGTACAGCTTTCGCCCACCAGCAGAGCTGCTACAAGGATTTTGAGAACCCCTTCCAAATGGGTTCGTTCCGCCAGATAGAGACTATAAAGAAGGGCGCTGCCAGCGAAGCGAAGTGGATTCCGAACATACCCCAAGCAGGCGAGTATGCGGTCTATGTAGCTTACCGTTCACTGCCACAGAGCAGTGAAGATGCACTCTATACGGTTCATCACCAAGGGGGAGAAACCTCGTTCAAGGTGAACCAACAGATAGGTGGAGGAACCTGGATTTATCTGGGCACTTTCCCTTTTGGAGAGGGTACTCAAGGAGGCGTTACGCTGTCGAACCTGAGCAACAAGGCTGGACGAATCGTAACGGCTGATGCCGTGAAGATTGGTGGCGGCATGGGGAACATCGCCCGAGGTGAAGTGAGCGGTTACCCCCGCTTCTGCGAAGCGGCTCGCTACTGGTTGCAGTGGGCTGGCGCGCCTGACAAGGTTTACTCAGAAAGCCACGGCAAGAATGACTACACCGACGACTACAAGAGCCGCGGCCTCTGGGTCAACTGGCTGGCGGGCGGTTCGTCAGTCAACCCTGACGAGGAGGGTCTCCATATTCCCATTGACTTGGCATTTGCCTTCCATAGCGATGCCGGTACGACGCTCAACGACTCGATTATTGGTACGCTGGGTATCTACCAAACCGCCTCATACGATGGGGTATTTGAAGGAGGAGCCTCGCGCTACCTCAGTCGAGATCTGACAGACCTGATCCAAAGTGCCATCGTTCACGATATCCGTAACCTTTACGAGCCCATGTGGAGCCGCAGAGGTATGTGGAACCAATCCTATTTCGAAGCCCGCGTGCCCCGTGTACCTACCATGTTGCTGGAGTTACTCTCGCACCAGAACTTTGCCGATATGCGCTACGGCCTGGATCCCCGATTCCGCTTTACGGTGAGCCGTGCCATCTACAAGGGGATGCTGCAGTTCATCAGTTCACAACGGAGTGTGCCCTACGTGGTACAGCCGCTGGCTGTGGACCACATGGCGCTTCGTCAGATTGGTGACGATGAGGTGGAACTGACCTGGCAACCCGTTGATGATCCGCTGGAGCCAACGGCTAAAGCTGAACAATACATTGTCTATACCCGCATGGGCAACCAGCCCTTTGATCAGGGTGTGGTGGTCAAGGAGAACCGTTTCCGCACCACCTTGCCTACAGGCGTGGTATGTAGCTACAAGGTGGTAGCGGTCAACGCCGGTGGCCGCAGCTTTGACTCCGAAATCCTTTCGGCCGGTAAAGCGCTTCAGAGCAAAGGAACTGTACTTGTAATCAACGGCTTCGACCGCATCAGTGCGCCAGCCGACTTCACCGCTCCCGGTGAAGCAGGTGCCCACCTGGCTGGTTTCCTCGACCAGGTGGATCACGGTGTACCCTATCTGAAGGATATCAGTTACATCGGCTCCATGAAGGAGTTTCGCCGTGTGGTACCTTGGATGGATGATGACGCCTCTGGCTTTGGCGACAGCTACGGAAACTATGAAACTGAAGTGATTGCCGGTAACAGTTTTGACTACCCTGCCGTCCATGGCAAGGCGCTGATGAAGGCTGGTTACTCCTTTGTATCATGCAGCAACGAGGCCGTGGAAGAGGAGATAATCAAGCTGAATGATTACCCTGCTGCCGACCTGATATTGGGTAAGCAGTGCCAGACCAAAATGGGCCGAGGTGGTGTCTCTCCGTTGGAGTTCAAAACCTTCTCAGCCGGATTGCAGAGAGCTCTGACAGCCTACTGTCACGGCGGAGGCCGTCTGCTGGTGAGCGGTGCGTTTGTAGGCAGTGACCTCTGGGATAGCCATGTAGCCCAAAGTAACGACGAAGATAAGCGCTTTGCCACCGAGGTGCTGAAGTATCAATGGCGTGTAGGGCAAGCGGCTACGGAAGGCAAGGTCAAGGCCCTGGAGTTTATGGACGGCGAGGGAAAAGCGGAATTCGCTTTCTACAACCATCCCAACAGCCTCAGCTACGTCGTAGAGAGTCCTGATGCGATTGAACCGGCCTCACCCGAGGCCAAGACCATCATGCGGTACAGCGAAAACGGACTGAGTGCTGCCGTGGCTTATACAGGTAACGACTACCGCACCTGCATCCTCGGTTTCCCCATCGAGGCGCTCACCTCTCAGAGGGAGATTAATACGTTGATGGCACATCTGATGAGATTCCTTCTACCTTAATACGATTCACCATTCATCCATTACACCCTATTATGCATTCTACTATCTATTCTCTGATTTGCCGGCTTACCTTGATGACATGGCTCGTCTGCCTCGTTATGGGCGTAGAGGCCCAAACGGGGCCGTTCCGCTTTGCGCAGCTGAGCGATCTGCACTTCAGCGCCACGAACCGACAGGCGGAAGAGGCGTTGAAAGCCTGCATTGAACAGATCAATACCCAAGATAGCGTAGATTTTGTCCTCGTCACCGGTGATTTGTCAGAAGAGGGTGACAAGGCCTCTCTACAACGGGTCAAGGCGACGCTGGACTTGATAAAAGCCCCTTGCTATACCATCATGGGTAATCACGAAACGAAATGGAGCGCCTCAGGCTGCACCGCCTTTTCAGCCGTGTTTGGAGGTGAACGGATTGAGTTCACGCACCAAGGGGTCCTCTTTTTAGGCTTTAACTCTGGTCCGTTGATGCGTATGGCCTTGGGCCATGTGGTACCACAGGATATCCGCTGGATGCAGGAAAGGATGGAGCAGCATGGACGGCAGAATCCAACTATTCTGTTTACTCACTACCCCATCTTGCCCGGCGATGTGGATAACTATTACGAAGTGACCGATGCGGTACGCCACTACAATGTGCGTCTCTTTGTCGGTGGCCACTACCACAGTTTCCGGAATCTCCGTTACGATGGCATCCCCGGCATTCTGACACGGAGCACGCTGCCTGACAAGGAGCACAAGAGTGGCTACGGACTCTTCGAAGTGAGGCAAGACTCTATTTACGTTTATCAACGTCGCGTTGGTGAAGTAGCCGTCAGGAAGGCTGCTTTTGCCCTGCATCAACCGCTCTATGAAGCGAACAGCAAAGCTGATCAATACCCCGACTACCGTGTGAATGAACAATACCCTCAAGTGAAGAGCGGCTGGCTGATTCAAAGCGGTGTAGGTATCTACTGCGCTCCGGCTGCCGACAAGAGGCAACTCTATGTGGCTGATGACGAGGGACAACTTACGGCCTACCGCTTGAGCGATGGCACCCAGTTGTGGCAGGCTAAGACAGGTCAACGCATCGTAGGGTCTCCCGCTACCGCAGAAGGCGTAGTGGTGGTGGGATCCGCCGACGGAGCCATCTATGGTTTTGAGACCGCTACCGGCAGAATACGCTGGAAAGTAGAGGCAGAAGCTCCCGTTCTGGGTGCGGTCACCATAGCTAAAGGTATCGCCTATGTGGGAGCCAGCGACGGCTGCATGCGCGCTATCCGCCTCAAAGACGGTCAATTGGTTTGGCGATATAATAAGGTGAAAGGTTACATCGAAACACGCCCCTTTGTGGACCATGGTCAGGTCATCTTCGGTGCTTGGGATAACACCCTCTATGCACTGGATAGCCAAGACGGCAGAGAACTATGGAGATGGGACGGTGGACTAACCCGTATGCACTTCTCACCTGCCACCGTATGGCCAGCCGGTGACAAGAAACGTCTCTTTATCGTCGATCCACAACGTGCACTCACCGCCATCGACCGCCAGACAGGAACTACCATCTACCGTACCTTCCAGTCGAAAGTGCGTGAGAGCATGGGCTTCAGCCAAGATAAAAAAAGAATCTACGCCAAGACCATGAACGACAGCGTAGTCTGCTACGATGCACAGAGCGACTATCCCCGCCAGATATGGGCAACCGATGTGGGCTTCGGCTATGAACATGCCCCCTCGATGCCTCAGGAATATGACGGTATAGTCTATGGTGGAACCAAGGAGGGACTACTCTATGCACTCGATGCCAAAACAGGAGCTCTCGTGTGGAAACATAAAGTGGGAAACTCCCTCATCAATACCCTCCTCCCCGTAGGTAAAGGGGAGGTCATCTTCACCTCGACCGATGGTCAAATAGGTCATATCACGTCTCAAAAACAATAACAAAAATAGAAAATAGATTATGAAGAAAATCAGTTGCTTTATCGCATGTGCAGCCGACGAGTTGGCAAAACGTACCATGGAAGGTTTACAAGCTACAGGTCTTGTAGCAGAGATTCACACCGTAGAAAACCCCTACAGCAGTGCCTCAATCAAGGAGATGGCCGCCAAGAGCCAATCGCCCTATACCCTGCTTTATACCAAGGAGACGGTGCTGCAGCTGGGCATGTTTGCTTTGGAACGCATGATTCGCATCATGGATGATACGGAGGCGGGCATGATCTACGCTGACCATTACCAAATCAAGGAGGGCAAGCAGATCAACGCACCAGTCATCGACTACCAAAAGGGCTCTCTGCGTGACGATTTTGATTTCGGTTCAGTACTGCTCTTCAACACGGAGAAGCTGAAAGAGGCCGCTCAACGCATGAAGGCCGATTACCGCTTTGCTGGCCTTTATGACCTGCGTCTGAAGCTGAGCCAGAAGTGCGAACTGGTACACATGAACGAATTCCTCTACAGTGAGGTTGAACTGGATACCCGTAAGAGCGGTGAGAAGATGTTCGACTACGTGGATCCCAAGAACCGCGACCGCCAAATTGAAATGGAGAAAGCCTGCACTGAACATCTGAAGGAAATTGGAGGGTATCTGGAGCCTAAGTTCGAGAAGATTGCTTTCGAAAAGGATGATTTCCCCTATGAGGCTTCGGTCATTATCCCCGTTCGCAACCGCATCCGCACCATCCGCGATGCCATCAAATCGGTATTGAGCCAGAAGGCAGACTTCAAATTCAACCTTATCATCATCGATAATCACAGCACCGATGGTACGACCGAGGCCATTGATGAATTCAAAGCGGATGAGCGCGTCATCCACCTGATTCCTGAACGCAACGACCTGGGCATCGGTGGCTGTTGGAACCTGGGTGTTCACCACCCCCTTTGCGGTAAGTTTGCCGTGCAGCTGGACAGCGATGACGTCTATAAGGATGAGAACACGCTGACTACCATGGTTCGCGCCTTCTACGAGCAGAATTGCGCCATGGTGGTAGGTACCTACATGATGACCGACTTCAACATGAACATGATTGCTCCGGGTATCATTGACCATAAGGAGTGGACGCCTGAGAATGGCCGAAACAACGCCCTGCGCATCAATGGTCTGGGTGCACCGCGTGCCTTCTACACACCCGTGCTGAGAGAGGTGAAGGTGCCTAACACAAGCTACGGTGAAGACTATGCCTTAGGATTGAACTTCAGCCGCAAGTACCAGATTGGCCGTGTGTATGACGTGGTTTACCTCTGCCGCCGATGGGATGACAACAGCGACGCTTCGCTCGACATTAATAAAATGAATGCCCACAACCTCTATAAGGACCGCATTCGCACCTGGGAGTTGCAGGCACGTATTGCCCAGAACAAAAAGGGTTGATTCATAGACCGTATTAATACAGCAATCGCATGATAAACCATTTTATCACCTCACAACTGGAGCGCTGGGAGACCGCTCGCAACAACTATGAGGCCCTGAAAGAGGTCAAGGTGAAAGAGATTGACCTGAACGGTACCCTCTATAAGGTACAGTTCAACCCCGCACGTATCGTCTCATCAGGAGCGAAAGTGGATGCCAAAGCCATCAGCCAACGCAAATGTTTCCTCTGTGCCCAAAATCGCCCAGAGGTTCAGGAAGGTATCGCATGGGGTGGTCATTATGACATCCTCGTCAACCCCTTCCCCATCTTCCCCCGCCACCTCACCATCCCCGATTCGGCCCACGTGGACCAGCGGATAAAAGGGAGGATACTGGCCATGATGGAGTTGACAGCCGAATTGCCCGATTTTACCATCTTCTATAATGGTCCTAAATGTGGTGCATCGGCTCCTGACCATGCCCATTTCCAGGCTGGCAACAAGGGCTTCATGCCTATTGAAGAGCAGGTGAAACAGAAGTGCATGACCCTCCTGGATCAACAGGGAGAGGCCACGCTGTCCCTGATGGATGACGCGCCGCGCACCACACTCGTGATTCATACAAAGGTGTTGGCCGATGGAGTGACCCTGTTTGATCGCCTTTACAATCGCCTACCGATGAAAGCTGATGATACAGAACCCATGATGAACGTATTGGCCATGTATGACGCCTCCACAGGGTGGACGGTTTGCATCTTCCCCCGCATCAAACATCGCCCAGATTGTTACTATGCAGAGGGGGATGAGCGACTGCTGAGCAGTCCCGCATCAGTCGATCTGGGTGGCGTGTTTATCCTCCCCATCGAAGAGGATTTTAATAAAATCAACGCCTCGCTACTGGCAAGTATCTTAGAAGAGATTTGCCTGAGTGGCGAAGCTATCAAACAACTTTACCTCAAATAATCATATCATGAAAGAACCAAGAGTAAGTGTCGGCATCATGTCAGCTCCAATCATTCAATTTGAATTGATTGGGACCTATCAAGTGCATCAAACAATGGAAAAGGGTACAGAAACCCCATGCCCGGAGATAAATGGACTGCACGAAGCCACCATAGAAGAGCATAAGATAGCATGGAAAGGCCACGGAACGTGGGAGAAACTGCTCTTTATCCCCGCCGACGAAGAGAGTTGCTGCTTTGAGCTCAAAGAGGTGACCATCGGTGTAGATTTCCACTGGCAACGCAAGGAGAACCAACGCTTCAAAGGTGCCCTGGAGCTCATTATCGAGCATGATAAGCTGACTGCCGTTAACCATGTCCGTGTAGAGGATTATCTCACCTCGGTCATCAGCAGCGAAATGAGCGCCTCCGCTTCAGAAGAGCTGCTCAAAGCCCATGCCGTGATTTCGCGCAGTTGGCTACTGGCCAGCATGAAATGTATTGAGCGTGACTACCCACAGTTGAAAGCCCACCCAGAAGCGCACCGTATCGAGATGCCCAAGACACCCACAGATGGCGAGGAACAAATCAAATGGTTTGAGCGCGATGCACATACCAACTTTGACGTTTGCGCCGATGACCATTGCCAGCGCTACCAAGGCATCACCCGCGCCTCGAGAGATACCGTGCGGAAAGCCATTGAAGCCACCCGTGGTGAAGTGCTCACCTCGGAAGGAAGTATCTGCGATGCCCGCTTCTCAAAGTGCTGCGGTGGAGCGTTCGAGGAGTTTGCTTACTGTTGGGACAACGTAAACTACCCTTACCTGAAACGGAGAGCCGATCTGCTGGATGCCGCAGGCCAGGCACCCCAGTTCCCCGACCTTTCAATTGAGGCGGAGGCTGACCGCTGGATTCGCACCGAGCCGAAAGCCTTCTGTAACACCCACGACCAATCCATCCTAAGTCAGGTTCTCAACAGCTACGATCAGGAGACTACGGACTTCTACCGCTGGAAGGTTTCATACTCGCAAGAGGAGCTGAGCGCCCTAATCTTGAAACGTTCAGGTGTAGATTATGGCCAGATTATAGACCTGATTCCCATTGCTCGCGGCACAAGCGGCAGGCTGTGGAAGCTGAAGATTGTAGGTACGAAACAGACTCGCACCATCGGTAAGGAGTTGGAAATCCGCCGCACCCTTTCCAGCAGTCACCTCTACAGCTCAGCCTTTGTAGTAGATAAAGAGGGTAGCCAAAAAGCAGAACCCAACGCCCAAGATGTAGAACAGGTTCCTGCCCAATTTACCCTGACTGGAGCCGGTTGGGGACATGGCGTAGGACTTTGCCAAATTGGAGCAGCCGTTATGGGTGCACAAGGCTACGACTATCAAACGATTCTGGCCCACTATTTCAACGGAGCCGAACTGACCCATCTCTATTAATCCGAACACTTTCTAATGATCATGGAATACAGAAAACAGATTTCTCCGATGTTTTGGGTGCCCACCCTCTATTTCGCACAGGGCATCCCCTACTTCATCGTTAACAACATCAGTGTATTGATGCTGGCTAAGATGGGTGTACCCAACGGCCAGATGGCGCTCTTTACCAGTTTGCTTTATCTTCCTTGGATGATTAAGCCTTTCTGGAGCCCCTTCATTGACATTGTCAAGACCAAACGTTGGTGGATTCTGACGATGCAGATGATTATGGCAGCCGCCTTTATTCTGCTGACCTTGACAGTGCCTGCTCCAGACGCAGCCACCATTGCTTCCGGGCAAACACCTATCAGTCTTTTCTACATTACACTGCTACTTTTTGTGGTGACCGCCTTTGCCAGTGCCACCCATGACATTGCCGCCGATGGATTCTATATGCTGGCACTCAGTCAGAGCCTGCAAGCGGCTTGGGTAGGTTGGCGCAGCACCTTCTACCGTCTGGCCAGTATCTTTGGTCAGGGTGTTCTGGTTTGGATTGCTGGCACCATTGAGAAAGAGAGCGATAACATCCCCATGTCGTGGCGTATCACATTACTGGTTACGGCTGTCCTCTTCTCTGCCATCACGATTTACCACACCTTCTTTGTTCCAAGACCGGCATCAGACGCCTCAGTGCTTGGCTCGAGCAGTGAAAAGGTCAGCGCATCAACCATCTTCAGTGAGTTTGGCCGAACCTTCAAGACCTATTTCACTAAACCAGGTGTCGTACTGGCTATCGTCTTTATGCTACTTTACCGTTTACCCGAAGCCTTCTTAATCAAGATGTGTACCCCCTTCCTCGTAGCCGATCAGGCGGTCGGTGGCCTGGGGCTCTCCACACAGGATGTAGGCTGGATTTATGGTGGTGTGGGCGTCTTTTTCCTGACTGCCGGTGGTATTTTGGGTGGAACGTTTGCCTCGAAAGTTGGTCTGAAAAAATCGTTGTGGGTTATGGCCGGCTTCATGACGCTACCTTGCGCCACGTTTGTCTATCTCTCCATGTTCCAGCCCACCAACATCCTTGCAATCTGCACGTCACTGGCGATTGAACAGTTTGGCTATGGCTTTGGATTTACAGCTTACATGCTCTACATGATGTATTTCAGTGAAGGGGAATTCAAGACCTCACACTATGCTATCTGTACCGCCTTCATGGCAGCCAGTATGCTTCTGCCTGGTATGGTAGCAGGTTATATACAAGAGGCCATTGGCTATGCCAACTTCTTCATCATGGTGATGATTTGCTGTATTGCAACGCTGATTGTAACCTACTTTGTTGATCGAAAGATTGACCCCAATTATGGAAAGAAATAGTATTAGTTGACGAGTCATATCTTATTTAGCAATTGATTATGAAACAATGGATTTTTAGCCTTCTTGCTGTACTGCTTTGCAGCGGACTGCAAGCACAGAAGATTACCATAAAAACAGGCATCGAGGTGCTCAAGGATCAGCACTTTGAATGTCTGAAGGGCAAACGCGTGGGATTGATTACTAATCCTACGGGTGTGGATAACACCATGCACTCTACCATCGATATCCTATACAATGCACCTGAGGTCAATCTGGTAGCCCTCTATGGTCCGGAACACGGTGTGCGCGGTGATGTGCACGCCGGTGACCACGTAAGTGACTTGAAAGATGCCACCACCGGACTGCCGGTCTATTCACTCTACGGCAAGACCAGAAAAGCGACCCCCGACATGCTGAAGGAGATTGACGTATTGGTCTATGACATCCAGGATATCGGTTGCCGTTCATTCACCTACATCAGCACCATGGGGTTGGCCATGGAGGCAGCTGCTGAGAACGGGAAAGAGTTTATCGTACTTGACCGCCCCAATCCTTTGGGAGGTTTGAAGATTGAAGGCAACCTAACAGAGGATGATTGCACCTCGTTTGTCAGTCAGTTCAAAATACCTTACCTCTATGGTCTGACGTGTGGCGAACTGGCCCTGATGCTCAACGGGGAACGAATGCTCAAGGGAGGGGTTCAATGCCAACTTCATGTCGTAAAGATGAAGGGATGGAAGCGTAAAATGGATTACACACAGACTGGTCTGCAGTGGGTTCCCTCATCGCCCCACATTCCTCATGCCCACTCAGCCTTCTTCTACCCAGTAAGCGGCATTCTGGGTGAGTTAGGTTATGTTAGCATCGGAGTGGGTTATACCATCCCCTTCCAGATGTTTGCAGCGCCCTGGATGAATGCACATCATCTGGCCACCAAGTTGAACACTTTGGAATTACCCGGTGTCATCTTCCGTCCAATCTATCTGAAGCCCTTCTACAGCGTAGGTAAAGGTGAACAGCTACAGGGAGTCCAAGTACACCTTACCGATATACAGAAAGCCCCCTTAGCCGAGATTCAGTTCCGACTGATGGAGGCGGTAGCTGAGTTGTGGCCCGAACGTGCGGTATTCGATCATGCCGATAAGGGACGATTCAACATGTTCGACAAGGTGAGCGGCTCAAAGCAGATCCGCACCCGCTTCAGCCAGAATAACCGCTGGGCGGATATCAGCGACTACTGGTACAAAGATGTTGAGAGCTTCAGACAACTTTCAAAGAAATACTATCTCTATAAATAACTAAACAAACCTCAATCACCATCGATTGAGACTATTTTGAAAAATGAAACCGATCATGAATCAGAATGCTTACATGACTTACCTGAAAGAGGCAAGCCTATTTATACCTCAAGATAGAATCTACACCGATGAACTCCGTCGTCTCGCATGGGGTACCGATGCTGGATTCTACCGCCTCATTCCCCAAATCGTCATTCGCTCAACAAGCGAAGAGGAGGTGGCTCGTTTGCTGAAACTGGCAGATCAATGCCATTTGCCTGTGACCTTCCGAGCCGCTGGAACCAGTTTGTCAGGACAGTCTATCAGTGATTCTATTCTGATTGTGGCCGGAAAGCACTGGGAGAAGTATCATCTCAGCGAGGATGCAAAGGTTATCCGACTGCAACCGGGTATCATCGGGCAGCGAGTCAACGAGATTTTGGCACCCTATCGACGCAAGTTCGCACCCGATCCAGCCTCTGTCAAGAGTGCCATGGTGGGGGGTATTGTGATGAACAATGCCTCGGGTATGAATTGTGGCACACATGCCAACAGCGACCGCACCTTGATTTCTGCCCGTATCATTCTGACTGACGGCACCATTTTGGATACTGGAGATGCTGCCAGCAAAGCGGCTTTTGAAAAGAGCCACGGTGAGTTCATCCAAGCCATCTGCCACTTGCGCGATCAGGTCAAAGCCAATAAAAAGTTAACTGAGCGCATCCGCTACAAATATGCCATCAAGAATGTGACTGGCCTCAACCTCTTACCCTTCGTGCTCTTCGATGACCCATTCGAAATCATCACTCACCTGATGGTAGGTTCAGAAGGTACCCTGGCATTCCTGAGCGAAGTAACCATGCGAACCGAGCACGACTACCCCTGCAAAGCCAGCGCCATGCTCTATTTCAAGACCATCCAAGAGGCATGCAAAGCGGTCGTTGCCTTGAAAGAGTTGGCCTATCGTGTAGTCAAAGGGGCTGAAATGCTCGACTATAAGAGCCTCTCATCAGTCAATGACCCGGTCTATCTCCGCTTCAAAGCAGAGGTGGCCTCATCAGCCCATGACGGTGACGAGAAGGGATTAACCGCTGTCTTGGTTGAGACTAAAGCAGACAGTAAGGAGGAACTGCAGCAACATATCAGCGAGATTACCACTTGCCTGGCAGCTTTTTCCACCTATACGCCCGTCCATTTCACTGATAAGCCCGAGGAGTATCAGCCCTTCTGGGCCATCCGCTCCGGTATCTTCCCCAGCGTAGGCGGTACACGCCAACCGGGTACGACCTGCCTCATTGAAGATGTGGCTTTCCACATCAAGGACCTCCCGGAGGCTACCGCAGATTTGCAAAAGCTCATAGCACGCCATGGCTATGACGATGCCTGCATCTATGGCCACGCCCTTGAAGGCAATTACCACTTCATCATCAATCAGAACTTCCATACCGACGAAGAAGTGAAGCGCTATGCCAACCTGATGGAAGAGGTGAAGCAACTGGTTGTTGATCGATACGATGGTTCGCTGAAAGCAGAACATGGCACGGGTCGCAACATGGCCCCCTTCGTGCGCTATGAATGGGGCGATGAAGCTTTTGAAGTGATGAAGGCTGTCAAACAGATTTTCGACCCGAAAGGGATGCTCAATCCGGGCGTAATCTTCAACGATGATCCTGAATGCCACATCAAGCACTTTAAACCGTTGCCTTTGCTGGGACAGGAGAAGAGTGAGAAGAGCGAAGAGGCCAAAACAATCTACGCCAAAGCCAACCGCTGCATTGAGTGCGGCTTCTGTGAGGTCAACTGCGTTTCATGCGGTATGACCCTCTCTTCACGCCAACGTATCGTTATCCAGCGTGAGCTATCTGACTTGAAGCAGCTTGGCAAAGACCCACAACGGGTAGAGTTACTGACCAAACAGTACCACTATTTAGGCAATGAGACTTGTGCTGGAGATGGCCTCTGCTCGACGTCATGTCCTATGGGGATAAATACAGCTGATTTGACGCACCTCATCCGACAAGAGCAACTGCCTCCACAGAGTATGGGGTACAAGATTGGGAACTATGCTGCCAACCACTTTGCTGGAATCAAGAGCAGTTTACGCCCCGTACTTGGCTTAGCTAACGTAGCCCATAGCCTGCTGGGCACCTCATTGATGAGTAGCATCACACGAGGCCTGCACCATACATTGGGGATTCCTCAATGGAGTCCAGCCATGCCTAAAGCCTACAAATACAACGGAGAAAGCACCATTCCCGCAGAGGTGTCACAAAAGGATGAAGCCAAACGGGTTGTCTATTTCCCCAGTTGTATCAATCAGACCATGGGCCTCCCCTCCAAATCGAAAGAGGAGCAGGCATTGGTCAATAAGATGATTGCATTGCTTCATAAAGCCGGCTTTGAGGTCATCTTCCCTCCCCGTATGGAGCAGCTCTGCTGCGGTACAATCTGGGAGAGCAAAGGCATGATGGATATAGCCGATAAGAAACTGGCTGAGTTGGAGGAGGCCCTTTGGGAAGCCAGCGAAAAAGGGACAATACCCGTACTCTGTGATCAGAGTCCCTGCCTGCATCGCATGCGTGAACATATTCATAAGATGAAACTCTATGAACCGGCAGAGTTTATCTACACCATCCTGCGACCCTATCTGGAGTTCAAACCCATCAACCGCCCAGTCGCTGTGCACATCACCTGCTCTATGCGTCAGATGGGACTGGCACCAACACTGATTGCCTTAGCCAAACTTTGTTCCACTCAGGTTCTTGTTCCCGAGGAGGTAGGTTGCTGTGGTTTTGCTGGTGACCGCGGTTTCACCCATCCCGAACTCAATGCCTATGCCCTGCGTAAACTGAGACCGCAGATAGAGGCCAACCATATCGAGATGGGCTACAGCAACAGCCGGACCTGCGAAATCGGTCTCACCACCCACTCTGGCATACCTTATGTCAGCATAGCCTATCTTGTTGATGAATGTACAATTTCTAAATAACGCTAATTCAAGATGAATACACCGTCCAAAAGCCAGCGAATTCTGGCACTCGATATCCTGCGAGGTATCACCATTGCAGGCATGATACTGGTCAATAACCCCGGTTCATGGGGTCACATCTATGCCCCACTGCGCCATGCGGAGTGGAACGGATTGACCCCTACCGATTTGGTTTTCCCCTTCTTTATGTTCATCATGGGCATCTCAACCTATATTTCACTGAAGAAGCTCCGCTTTGAATATAGCCGCCAACTGGCATTAAAGATAGCCCGTCGAACCCTGGTCATCTTCTTGATAGGCATGGCCATCGGGTGGTTCTCACGTTTCTGTTACTACTGGAGTTCAGCGCCAGAAGAGTTGAGCTTCAGTGAGAATCTATGGGCCTCCGTGTGGACTTTTGATCGCATGCGCTATCTGGGCGTCATGCAACGTCTGGCTCTTTGTTACTGCGCCTCTTCTATCATTGCGTTAACCGTTAAGCACCGCTTTATCCCCTGGCTCATAGCTATCATCTTAGCTGTTTACGCTGTGGTTCTACTCTGTTTCAACGGTTTTGCATATAGCGAAGAGAATGTGCTCTCTATCGTAGATCGCGCCATTCTATCGCCCGCCCACATGTATAAGGATCATGGTATAGACCCCGAGGGATTGTTAAGCACCCTTCCCTCCATTGCCCATGTACTGTTAGGCTTCACAGTGGGCGAAATGCTCTTTGGTCCTAAAGCGAAAGAGGAGAAAGAACATGGCCTTTCGCCCATGCTGGTCAAGCTTTTTCTGATTGGTACCATTCTAACCTTTACGGGCTTCCTGCTCAGTTATGGCTGTCCCATTAACAAAAAGGTATGGTCGCCCACGTTTGTACTGACAACCTGCGGATTAGCTTCCAGTCTGTTGGCCTTACTAATATGGATTATCGACGTCAAAGGAAAGAAAAAATGGAGTCTGTTCTTCGAATCCTTTGGCATCAATCCCCTATTTATGTACATCCTGGGTGGTGTATTGAGCATTCTGCTGAGCAGTACAGGATTTCATGGCTGGCTATTCAACGGATACCTGCAGCCCCTCTTCGGAGATACCGGTGGGTCATTGGCCTATGCACTCTTCTTCGTTGCTCTCTGTTGGTGCATCGGCTACCCTCTTTATAAGCGGCGCATCTATATTAAGATATAAAATCACTTGACTATAAGTCAACGAGAGATAAGAATCTAAATCATACAAAACCAATTTCACACAATATGATATTAATAGCAGACAGTGGTTCAACCAAGACTGATTGGTGTATGGCCGAAAAGGGAGTAGCCATAAAGCGTATCCCGACAAAAGGAATGAATCCGTTCTTCCAAAGTGAAGATGAGATGGTAGAGGAGATGAAGCACTCGCTTCTTCCTGAATTGGATGGTAAACGCCCTGAGGCGGTCTATTTTTATGGTGCTGGTTGCGCTTTCGATAAGGTGGAGATAGTTCGCCGAGCCATTTCATGCGTCTTGTCGCTCGATATGGCAGCAATTGAGGTCAACAGTGATATGCTGGCCGCTGCGCGTTCGGTTTGTGGTCATGAGGCTGGAATCGCTTGCATTTTAGGTACAGGCAGTAACTCCTGCTTCTATAACGGCAAAGAGATTGAAGCGAATGTCTCTCCTTTAGGATTTATCCTCGGCGATGAGGGTAGCGGTGCGGTGCTGGGCAAGCTGTTTATTGGTGATCTCCTAAAAAACCAGCTCCCCGCTGGTCTGAAAGAGAAGTTTTTTGAACGCTACCAACTGACACCGGCTGATATCATCGACCGTGTCTATCGCAAACCTTTCCCTAACCGTTATTTGGCCACATTGTCGCCCTTTATTTCCGAGCACATCACCATACCCGAAGTACGCCAACTGGTCAAACAGAGTTTCAAGGCCTTCCTGGTTCGCAACGTAATGCAATATGACTATCAGCACTACGCGGTAGGATTTAACGGTTCTGTGGCCTGGTATTACCGCGATATTCTGGAAGAAGCCCTATCAGAAACAGGCTTGAAGATGGGCATCATTATCAAAGCTCCAATGGAGGGCCTGCTGAAATACCATCAGTAAGGACACACCGTATATTATAATTCATTATGTCATAACCTTCAATTTCGATCATATGTTTATTAAGATTTCAGAGCAACCCTCGCTCTACAACGATTTAGAGAAAAAGTCCGTTCGTGAACTGTTAGAAGATATCAACACCGAAGACCAAAAGGTGGCCCTTGCGGTCAAAGAGGCCATTCCCCAAATTGAGCGTTTGGTCAATCAGATTGTGCCCCGCATGAAACAAGGAGGCCGCATCTTCTATATGGGTGCAGGCACCAGCGGCCGCCTGGGTGTACTTGACGCCAGTGAGATTCCTCCAACTTTCGGTATGCCCCCCACGTTGGTCATCGGCCTGATAGCCGGTGGTGATACCGCCTTGAGAAACCCTGTTGAGAATGCAGAAGATAACATGCAGCGTGGTTGGGAAGAACTCTGTGAACGTGGTATTGGCCCCAAAGACACCGTTATCGGCATTGCCGCATCCGGTACCACCCCCTATGTTATCGGTGCCCTCCACGAAGCCAGAGAGCATGGTATTCTCACTGCATGCATTACCAGCAACCCTGATTCACCGATGGCTGCTGAGAGTGATATCCCCATTGAGATGATTGTAGGTCCGGAATTTGTTACCGGTAGCTCACGCATGAAATCGGGTACTGGTCAGAAGATGATTCTGAACATGATAACCACTTCCGTCATGATTCAACTGGGACGTGTAAAAGGTAATAAGATGGTCAACATGCAGCTGAGCAACAAGAAGCTGGTTGACCGTGGTACCCGCATGATTGTGGAGGAATTAGGCCTGGACTATGGCAAGGCTCGCGATCTGCTGTTAATGCACGGTTCAGTTAAGAAAGCGGTTGATGCCTACCGTCAGATTAACAAATAATCCTTCCTTAGAATCTATTTACCTTTTCAAAACAATGCCTAATGAAAAAGAGACTTCTTCTCCTTATATGTAGTGGGCTCATCGGTTTAGTCAGCCAAGCCCAAACTTTGGAGCGTGTTTTGCCGTGGGAAGTGGGCATGGATGCCCAGCGACTTGCTATGGCCGACTCCACCCTGCAACGTGCAGTAGCGAATGACGAAATACCAGGAGCCGTTCTGGCTGTGGTTCGCCATGGGAAGATGGCCTATCTGAAGGCCTTTGGAAACCGCTCTGTCGAGCCCAAGCGTGAAGCCATGACAACAGACACCCAGTTTGACATGGCCTCATGCAGTAAATCCATGAGCACAGCCATCAGTGCCATGATACTGATTGAGCAGGGACGTTTGCGCCTGCAAGACCCTGTAAACTTCTACATCCCCGAGTTCCAGAATTGGCAGAGCGAAGACGGAAAGCGTAAGGTAACCATTCGCGTGCAAGACCTGTTGACACACACTTCCGGTCTGCCTCCCTATGCGCCAGTAGCAGAACTGCAAGCGAAGTATGGCAGCCCCTGTCCTGACAGTCTGATGCACTACATCGCCACTTGTCCACGCGACTTCGAGCCCCGTACCGATTTCCAGTACAGCTGCATCAACTTTGTCACCTTGCAGCATATCATCCAGAAGATTAGCGGTATGTCACTGCGCGAATTTGCCCAGCAGCACATATTCCGTCCACTTGGTATGAAGCATACCGACTATTACCCCTGCCAGATTGGGGCAAAGGGCCATTGGGAGAATACCCCAGAAGCCAAACTCATCACCCCCATCGCCCCCACAGAGCGTCAGAAGAACGGCCAGGTGCTACGTGGTCAGGTACATGATCCCTTAGCACGGGTTCTGAATGGTGGCATCAGCGGCAATGCAGGCATCTTCAGCACCGCCGACGACATCGCCATCCTCTGTGCAGCCTTGCAAAATGGCGGAGAGTGGAATGGCCAACGCATCCTTTCCCCCATGGGTGTAAAGGCCATGCGCACGGTTCCCCGCGAGGTGACCGACTTCGGTCGTGCATTGGGATGGGATAACTACTCGGCTTACGCTTCAAACGCGGGTAATCTTCTCTCCCCTTCAACCTTTGGTCATACCGGATATACCGGCACCAGTATCGTCATTGATCCAGAGACCGACACTTCGGTCATCCTGCTCATCAATGCCGTTCACCCGGTCGATGACAAGGGTGTAGTACGCCTCCGTTCATTGGTATCCAATGCCGTAGCAGCCTCCATCATCCACCCCTTCGACTTAGCCAGTTGTGGCATTAACCCCACTCCTCACTACCGTAAACGTTACCTTCAGTTTGAGTCAGAACCCGCCATTACCCCCAATGATGTGGTCATGCTGGGCAATAGCCTCACAGAAGGAGGCGGTGATTGGGGTAAACGCATCGGCATGCGCCATGTCGTCAATCGCGGTATCGTAGGCGATGACGTTCCCGGTATCCATCAGCGTCTGCATCAGATTATTGCTGGACAACCTCGCATCATCTGCCTGCAAACTGGTGCCAACGATGTAAGTCATGATCTCTCCATTGATTCCATTGCCCACTCCATCTGTGGACTGGCTGACCGCATTCTGCGCGAATGCCCTTCAACCCACCTCTATCTGCAAAGCCTGCTGCCCATTAACGAAAGTTTCAACCGCTACAGTCGCTTGAAAGGAAAGACTGGCTACTTTGCCCAAATCAACAAAAAGTTAGAGCAATGGGTAGCCGAGCGTCATGATGATCGTCTCACCTTTGTCTCCCTCTACCCGCACTTTACCGAATCGGCAGAATCTGAAGTACTCAACGCATCACTCTCTACAGATGGTCTTCACCTGCGTGAAGAGGGTTATCGTATCTGGGCAAAGACGCTAAAAAAGGCCTTGAAATAGACATATTTCTGAAAAAACGTCATAATGTGCGTCTCGATTCATTAATTTGCACTATATTTGCGCTCAATTACAAACAGAGAATACAAATAGGTATAATAAAAACAGAGAAAAAATGGCACAAGAAGACGTTTTCAAGAAAATCGTGTCACACTGTAAGGAGTATGGTTTCGTATTCCCCAGCAGTGAAATCTATGACGGCCTTGGCGCTGTCTATGATTACGGACAGAATGGCGTAGAACTGAAGAATAACATCAAGCAATATTGGTGGCAAAGCATGGTGCTGCTCCACGACAACATTGTCGGTTTGGACAGCGCCATCTTTATGCACCCCACCATTTGGAAGGCCAGCGGCCACGTTGATGCCTTCAACGACCCCTTAATTGATAACCGCGACTCCAAAAAGCGCTATCGCGCTGATGTATTGATTGAGGAGCAGATTGCTAAATATGAGGATAAGATTGCCAAAGAGGTAGCCAAAGCCGCCAAGAAGTATGGCGAAGCCTTCAACGAAGAGGAGTTTCGCCGCACCAATGGCCGCGTCCTTGAACACCAATCTAAGCGCGATGCCCTGCATCAACGCTACAGCGATGCCATGAACGCTGGTCCTGATCTCAATGAACTGCGTCAGATTATTCTTGACGAAGAGATTGTTTGCCCTATCAGTGGTACCAAGAACTGGACCGAAGTGCGTCAGTTTAACCTGATGTTCTCAACTGAAATGGGTAGCACCGCTGATGGTTCTATGAAGGTTTACCTCCGTCCGGAAACGGCACAGGGTATCTTTGTCAACTACCTCAATGTGCAAAAGACCGGTCGCATGAAGATACCTTTCGGTATTGCACAGATAGGTAAAGCCTTCCGCAACGAAATTGTAGCCCGTCAGTTCATCTTCCGCATGCGTGAGTTCGAACAGATGGAGATGCAGTTCTTCGTAAAACCCGGTACCGAACTTGAATGGTTCAAACAGTGGAAAGAAACCCGCTTGAAGTGGCACAAGGCATTAGGTTTTGGTGATGACCACTACCGCTACCATGACCATGAAAAGCTGGCTCACTACGCCAACGCCGCAACCGATATCGAGTTCCTAATGCCCTTTGGTTTCAAAGAGGTGGAAGGAATCCACAGCCGCACCAACTTCGACCTGTCACAACATGAGAAGTTCAGTGGCAAAAGTATTAAATACTTTGATCCTGAAAGCAATGAGAGCTACACCCCGTTCGTCATTGAGACCTCAATTGGTGTGGACCGTATGTTCCTCAGCATCCTGAGTGCCAGCTACCAAGAAGAAAAGTTAGAGAATGGCGAAAGCCGTGTCGTACTGAAACTCCCTGCCGCTTTGGCTCCTGTTAAATTGGCCGTATTACCCTTGGTCAAGAAGGACGGCCTGCCGGAAAAGGCACGCGAGATTGTAGATGCCTTGAAATTCCACTTCAACTGCCGCTACGACGAAAAAGATTCTATCGGTAAGCGTTATCGTCGTCAGGACGCCATCGGTACCCCCTATTGTGTTACGGTAGATCACGAAACGCTCAACGATGGTTGCGTAACACTGCGTAACCGTGACACCATGACTCAAGAACGTGTAGCCATCAGCGACCTCTGCAGCTTAATCGAAGAGCGCGTCAGCATCCCCTCTCTGTTGAAACGCCTCTGATAGCCTCTGTAATAGACAAACAAATTGATAACATAAAGTAACCCATCACGAATCGAATGAAGTATTTGCTCCCTTGGATGAGTGCTATCCTGGTGATAGCTAGCAGCCTATTCACTGCCTGTGACGAGGTGGAAGAACCCACTGTGTATGACAACTGGCAAGTTCGAAACGAAGCCTTTATCGACTCAATCAAGGCCTTAACAGGTAATAGCTATGTAGCCACCATAGAACAAGCCGACCAGATGCCCATAGGTCAACTCTTCTCCATTTTAGTACCTTCAGCCAGCAACAGTGCCCAGGCTGAGTACATCTATTGCAAGAAGTTGATATCAGCTCCTGACGGTCGTCGTCCACTCTATACAGAAGAGGTTTCCACCTTTTATTATGGTACACTAATTACCGGCGATAAATTCGATGGCAACTTCACAGGCTTTTCCGCAACCGATCAAAAGTCGCTCAACCCCGTTGAGCGCGAGCCTCAAGCCACCGACTCACCCACCTCGTTTGGTGTATCTCAAGTGATTTCAGGCTGGACAGCCGCCCTTCAGTTGATGCGTACCGGTGAACGGTGGATACTCTACATCCCCCATACGTGTGCTTATGGCACCTCTGGCAGCGGTTCCATCCGCGGCTACTCCGCCTTGACATTCGATGTTCAGTTGGTGGCTGTTACACAAGAATAAAAGGTCTGCTCAATGGCCTGCATGATAGCATAGACCGCTGTAGTTTAACCGCTACAGCGGTTTTCTTTACCCCCTTTCTTAGCAACACCCCAAAGGTGCCAGATAACAAATTTCATCATTTTCTCTCATTTTTATTATAAATTGTTTGTCAGTTCCAATTTTATATGTACTTTTGCAACCGCAAACAAGAAATTAACAACATCAACTAACAATAGAAATTATGAATGCAGCTAATGTATTAGAAGATTTGAAGAGACGGTTTCCAGGAGAACCTGAGTATCATCAGGCCGTAGAAGAGGTATTAGGAACCATTGAAGAAGAGTACAACAAACATCCCGAATTCGACAAGGCTAATCTGATTGAGCGCCTTTGCATTCCCGATCGTGTTTATCAATTCCGTGTCACATGGGTTGACGACCAGGGTAATGTTCGCACCAACATGGGTTACCGCGTTCAACACAACAACGCCATTGGCCCTTACAAAGGCGGTATCCGTTTCCATGCATCAGTTAACTTGGGTATTTTGAAATTCCTTGCTTTTGAGCAAACCTTCAAGAACTCACTGACAACACTTCCGATGGGCGGTGGTAAAGGTGGTTCAGACTTCTCACCCCGTGGTAAGAGCAACGCTGAAGTGATGCGTTTCTGCCAAGCCTTCATGCTGGAGTTGTGGCGTCACATCGGTCCCGATGTTGATGTGCCAGCTGGTGATATCGGCGTAGGCGGTCGCGAAGTAGGCTACATGTTTGGCATGTACAAGAAGTTAACCCGTGAATTCAGTGGCGTATTGACTGGTAAAGGCCGTGAGTTTGGCGGTTCGCTGATTCGCCCTGAGGCTACCGGTTATGGTAATGTCTATTTCTTACTCGAGATGCTCAAGACTCGCGGCATGGATTTGAAAGGCAAATCTGTACTGATTTCAGGAGCAGGTAATGTGGCTCAATACACGGCTGAAAAAGTGCTCCAAATGGGCGGTAAAGTACTGACTATGAGTGATTCTGATGGCTACATTTATGATCCTGAAGGCATCGACCGCGAAAAGTTAGACTACATCATGGAGCTGAAAAACCTCTACCGTGGTCGTATCCGCGAATATGCCGAACAATATCCCGGTGTGAAATATGTTGAAGGAGCTAAGCCTTGGGGTGAAAAGGCAGACATTGCCTTGCCTTGCGCTACGCAGAACGAGATTAACGGCGACCACGCCCGCCAGTTGATTGCCAATGGTGTGATCGCTGTGAGCGAAGGTGCCAATATGCCCTCTACACCAGAAGCCATCAAGGTGTTCCAGGATGCCAAGATTCTCTACGCTCCTGGCAAGGCCTCTAACGCTGGTGGTGTATCAGTATCTGGTCTGGAAATGACGCAGAACTCAGAGCGCCTCTCATGGAGCAGCGAAGAGGTTGATGCCAAACTGCACTACATCATGGAGAACATTCACGAAAACTGCGTGAAGTATGGTACTGAGCCTGATGGTTACATCAACTACGTCAAAGGTGCTAACATTGCCGGTTTCATGAAGGTGGCTAAAGCCATGATGGCTCAAGGCATTGTCTAAGCAGAAACCATAGCTGATAGATTTATTAATAAACTAAGGTGGAACAAGAGGGCAATACTCTGTTCCACCTTTTGTATATTTAACAGGCCTGCTATTGGAAATCAAACGCCCTCTTCGTACTTTTGCATACAGAACAAATCACCCCAAGAGAAAAACCATCAATACCATATGATATGACGATCAAAACCATTTATGAAGCCAGCCCTCAGCGCTACGATAACGGCATGATCTATGAGCGATGTGGCCGAAGCGGCATTCTATTGCCCAAAATTAGTTTAGGATTCTGGCACAACTTTGGCGGTGTTGATCCTTTTGAACGGAGTCGTACCATCGTACGTCACGCCTTCGACCAAGGCATCAACCACCTCGACCTGGCCAACAACTACGGCCCACCCTATGGCAGCGCAGAAGAGACCATGGGACGGCTGATAAAAGAGGATTTTGCCCCCTACCGCGACGAACTCTTTATTAGTACCAAAGCCGGTTACGACATGTGGCCTGGTCCCTATGGCAACTGGGGATCACGCAAATACCTGATGGCCAGCCTGGAACAGAGCCTCAGGCGGATGAATCTGGATTATGTGGATCTCTTCTACAGTCACCGTTACGACCCTGAGACCCCTATTGAAGAGACCCTACAAGCCATGGTTGACATCGTACGTCAAGGCAAAGCCCTCTACTTAGGCATCTCACGCTGGCCCTATGAAGCCACTAAGAAAGCCATCGACTATCTAGCCAATCACGATACCCCATTGCTGATTTATCAAGACCGCCTCAACCTCATAGACAAGACCCCCATCGAGTCTGGTCTGTTAGAACTCTGCCAAGCCCATGGCGTAGGCTTTATCTCTTTCTCACCATTGGCTCAGGGATTACTTACCAACCGCTACCTTCAAGGCATCCCCAAAGATAGCCGCATGGCTACCAAAGCCTGTCTGCCACCCGACAGATTGACCCCCGAGTTAATGAATCAGCTCAGACTGTGGAACAGCGAAGCCGAAGCGCAAGGTATTACCCTGGCAGAAAAAGCCCTGCTCTGGATACTGCAACAGCCAAACGTCACCTCAGTCATTGTCGGAGCCAGTAGCGTGACTCAACTCGATGACAATCTCGGCACACTAAAGCTATTGAAATAAAAGCTATCCATATGAAGTAATCCCTCTTTTTCGAAACCCGTTGAAAGAGAGGGATTACAATTAGATGAATCATCTGTTATAAAAATAGGGATAAAAAAAAGACCGCCAAGTGTGGAAGCCACTCAACAGCCTGATAATCTTTATTGTAGCGGGACCCGGGATTGAACCGGGGACCTCATGATTATGAATCATGCGCTCT
>CAMAMO010000003.1 GCA_945836915.1 uncultured Mediterranea sp. | reverse complement strand
AAACTATGACTAAAAAAGAAACTTGGAAATTCCTTATCCAAACCCTCATCAGCATTTTGACGGCCATCAGCACTACGCTGGGTGTAACCTCATGTATGGTACCCGTAGTGGCCTAAAGACCCCTCCATCCCCCCTTAAAGGGGGGTGACCTTCTCCCCTTCCGGTATGTCTCCCCCCTTTAAGGGGGGCCGGGAGGGTCTCTTCTTTTGGGGCCGGGAGGGTCTCCTTATATTCGCTGTCAATCACTGCTTTGCAGTTTTGAAACATGCTTTTTGCAGTTCTAAAACGCTTTCTTTTCAGATTTGCTGCATATTTGTAGGCAGTAACGTATTAACCCTAAAAAACAGATTTGCAACGTATGAAAAAGTATCTCTTCACTACCCTCTTCCTGCTGGGTATGGCGCTCACAGCCGTAGCGCAAAAACGCGTTTGGTATGACGCCTATCAGGATAAAGAGCACAAGAATTATTACACCCACTACATCATGGACCGAAAAAACATGGAGTTCCACTTCGACTGGGATGGTGATAACGAAATGATCATCAAGAACTATAAAAAGAATGGCAATACCGAAACTTTCGACTGCTATTACAAAGAGGAGCCCAAAAAGCTGTTTGCACGCGTGACGCTGGCGATGGACTCCACCCCAACCCATGGCAAAATCACCGTAATCCACGTGGAAAACAAGAGCCCGAAGGAGGTTTTTTACATCTGCGAGAATAATAAAGAGATGAGCAGATTGCAGGGCAACGACGAGCCCGGCATCGGTCAAGGTGGCGGCAATTCGGTGACGAATGGCGCCAAGAAGCTGCTGAACAAGGGCAAAAACCTGTTCAAAAAGAAAGACAAATAGGCCAAAAGAAAGGCTAAGAAGCGCTGAACAACCACGAAGGGCGACGAAAATAATCGTCAGCAAGTTTCAAGAATCCAGATTTTTAGCTACATTTGCACCCAAATTAGGCCTCTCCCCCTCCGCGGGGGAGAGGTAATCATGATCTGGGTATGGCAAATCATCTGTTACTCATAGCCGTAGGTATCCTCTGGTTCTTCCTACTGGTCTGTGGACTCTATATGCTGGCTACTCGACGGGTGCACGATGACCGGTCGCGCCTCTTCTTTGCGCTCTTTACGCTGGCCAGCTCGGCGGTGGTGCTGCTGAAAATGTGCCTCACGCTAAATCAGGAGGAGATAGGCACCCCCCTCTACATCCTCCCCTTGCGCGAGCTCTTTCTGGGGCAAATCTGCCGTTACCTCTTCGCACTCTATCCACTGGAGGTGGCTCGTCCGCGATGGCTCAGCCTGAAGCGCTGGATGGGCTTTGGCGCACCCTGGCTCGCGGTGCTGGCTGGCTACGGCCTCTTCATGGGCTTCCAGCAAACGCCGCTCCACTCGTTTCACGACCTGACACTACACATCGGCCAGCCAGACGTGGTGATGCGCCTCGGCTTGCTGCTCTTTATGTTCCCCATAGAGTTTCTGTGGACGCTCTCTTATGACACACACCAGAGCAGTGCCGGACGCCGCTGGCTGAGGCGGATGACGCTGATGGTAAGCCTCATCGCCTTAGCCTTTATCGGCAATACACTGACACGCCATGTGGCTTGGCGCGCATGCCATGCCTGCATCTACATGGCCTACATCCTCTACGTGATGTACATCGAGCTGTTTGTGCGCCTGCCGGTGCCGGTGCACCCTGCCCACGAGCCGCAACCCAAGGCCGAGGAGCACCCGGCTACACCGACCTCAGCAGCGGCAAAGGCCGCTAAAGCCGAAGCCGAGGCGAGAGCCGAACGACTCAAACCCCTGGAGCTAATCATCCAAGAGGTGATGGAGGAGCAGGAGCTGTGGCGAGAGCCTGAGCTGATGCTGGATGACCTGGTGCAACGGGTGGGCAGCAACCGCACCTACGTAAACAACAGCATTCACCGCATGGGCTACAACGGATTCAAGGATTACATCAACCACCTGCGGGTGGAGTATATCCGCACACAGCTGCAGCAACCCGGGCATGAGCGGCTGCAAGACCTCTTCTTCGACGCGGGCTACCGGTCGCGCGGAACGGCTTGGCGAAACTTTACCGCCATCGTAGGCTGCACGCCCTCGGTGTATGAGGAGCGGCAGCTGGCAAACGCGGTCACAAAGAAATCATAATGGGCTCTGCCCTTCATTTTTTAATAGATTGTTTATGAAAGAGAACTTGGAAGCAGACTTTAAATCTGCAACTAACGGTGAGGAGAAGAAGCTGCTCATCGAAACTTATGGATGCCAGATGAACGTGGCTGACAGTGAGGTGATTGCCTCGGTAATGAAAATGGCTGGATACGAGGTGACCGATAGCCTGGATGAGGCGGATGCGGTCTTCCTGAATACCTGCTCCATCCGCGACAACGCGGAGCAAAAGATTCTGGGACGGCTGGAGTTCTTCCAGTCGGTACGGATGAAACGCCGGCCAAGAGGTCTCATCGTGGGTGTGCTGGGCTGCATGGCCGAACGGGTAAAGAATGAGCTGATAGAGCAGCACCACGTCGATTTGGTGGCCGGACCAGACGCTTACCTCTCACTGCCCGACCTGATTGCGGCGGTAGAGGCTGGACAGAAGGCCATCAACGTAGAGCTTTCTACCACCGAAACCTATCGCGACGTGATTCCATCGCGCATCTGCGGCAACCACATCTCGGGCTTCGTATCGATTATGCGTGGCTGCAACAACTTCTGCCACTACTGCATCGTGCCCTACACCCGCGGACGCGAACGGAGCCGCGACGTGGAGAGCATACTCAACGAGGTGCGCGACCTGCGCGACAAGGGCTACAAGGAGGTGACCCTGCTGGGGCAGAACGTCAACTCATACCGCTTTACGCGCCCTGACGGGGAGGTGGTGACCTTCCCCATGCTACTGCGTACCGTAGCCCGCGAAGTGCCCCAACTGCGCATCCGCTTTACCACCTCGCACCCCAAGGACATGAGCGACGAGACGCTGCACGTCATTGCCCAGGAGCCTAACGTCTGCCGCCACATCCACCTGCCGGTACAGAGCGGAAGCAGCCGCATACTGAAGCTGATGAACCGCAAGTACGACCGCGAATGGTACCTGGAGCGGGTGGCGGCTATCCGTCGCATCATACCCGATTGCGGCCTTTCCACCGATATTTTCTCCGGTTTCCACAGCGAGACGGAAGAGGATCACCAGCTCTCGCTCAGCCTCATGGAGGCCTGCGGCTACGACGCCGCCTTTATGTTCAAATACTCTGAACGACCCGGCACCTACGCCTCGAAGCACCTGCCCGACAACGTGCCCGAGGAGGTGAAGATTCGCCGGCTGAACGAGATTATCGCCCTGCAAAACCGCCTCTCGGCCGAGGCCAACGCCCGCTGCGTGGGCCACGAGTATGAGGTGCTGGTCGAGGGGGTGAGCAAGCGCAGCAAGGAGCAGCTCTTCGGACGCACGGAGCAGAACCGCGTGGTGGTGTTCGACCGCCGTGGACACCGCATCGGCGACCGTGTGATGGTGCGCATCACCGCCTCCAGCTCGGCTACCCTGCTGGGCGAACCGCTCGATTAAGGGGTTTATATCTTAAAACTACTTAACGGCGCGTACGTTTGTCGGGGATATTTGCTACTTTTGCACCAAATTTGGGTGTGGTGTGTCCCCCTCCCTCAGATGTTGGCTGTATGAAGAGATTTACCTTGACAAGATGTCCGCTGTGCGGCAGTGAACAGCTTGAACCGACCCTGACTTGCGTAGATAGCTACGCATCGGGAGAGATGTTCAAGCTGTATCGTTGTGCCCATTGCGGCTTTCTGATGACCCAGGATGCGCCAGCCGAGGAGGAGATTGGCCGCTACTATGCGGTGGCGGACTATATCAGCCATACCGACACCCGCCAGGGGGCGATGAACCGCGTCTATCACTGGGCCCGACGCTACATGCTGCGACGCAAGGCGCTGCTGGTAGAGCGCGAGGCGCACCTTACCACCGGCCGCTTGCTGGATATCGGCACCGGCACGGGCTACTTCCCCGCTGAGATGCAGCGCCGGGGGTGGCAGGTAGAGGCGGTAGAGAAGAGCGCCGAGGCGCGGCAGTTTGCCAAAACCCATTTCAACCTGGAGGTGAAACCAGACCACACGCTGCACACCCTGCCTCAGGGGGCCTATCAGGTCATCACCCTGTGGCACGTGATGGAGCATCTCTACAACCTGGAGGAGACCTGGCAACAGCTCTACCAGCTGCTTGACGAGAAGGGGGTGCTGATTGTGGCGGTGCCCAACTGCTCCTCCTGGGACGCCCGCAAGTACGGGGCCTACTGGGCCGCCTACGACGTGCCGCGGCATCTGTGGCACTTCACCCCCAACACCATACAGCAGATGGGCTCGAAGCAGGGCTTCAGGCTGGTGGAGCGCTACCCCATGCCGCTCGACGCCTTCTACGTGTCGATGCTGAGCGAGAAGCACATGCACCACCGGGGAGCCTTTCTCCGCGGACTGCTGATGGGGCTGCCGGCCCTCTGGGCGTCGGCTATCAAGAAGGAGCGTAGCAGCTCGATGATTTATGTTTTCAGAAAGAAAAGAGGAGGTCAGCTATGAGCAAACAGAGACGCGTACGTGAACACCGCCCTTCGGGCAGCGGCATGCAGAACTTCACCGCAGGAATGAGTATCCTGATGGTGCTGTTAGTGCTGGGGCTGGTGGTCTTCTTCGGCCTGACGGCCCGCAACCTCTCGGTCTATGTGCGCGAGAATATCGGATTCTCTATCCTGCTGAGCGACGAGATGCGCGAGGGAGACATCACCAAGATGAAGCGCCAGCTGGACAAGGCGCCCTACGTCAAGCAGAGTGAGTACATCTCAAAGAAACAGGCGCTGAAGGAGCAGACCGAGGCGATGGGCACCGACCCGGCTGAATTCTTAGGCTACAACCCCTTCAAGCCGAGCATCGAGGTGAAGCTGAACAGCGATTACGCCAACTCGGACAGCATCGAGGTGATTGTGAAGCAGCTCAAGAAGAATAAGTATGTACAGGAGGTAACCTATCCCAAGGACCTGATGGATGCGGTCAACAAGAATATCCGCGGCATCAGCATCTTCCTGTTAGGTCTGGCCGTGGTGCTCACCTTTATCAGTTTCGCCTTGATTAACAACATCATCCGCCTGACGGTCTATAGCAAGCGTTTCCTTATCCACACCATGAAGCTGACGGGGGCCAGCTGGGGCTTTATCCGCGGCCCGTTCGTCAGACGTAGCATGGCCATGGGTGCGATCTCGGCCCTGGTGGCCGACGGATTGCTTTGGCTTGGCGCCAGCAAGTTAGTGGAGTGGGAACCGGAACTGTCGTCGGTTATCACCGTAGAGGTGCTGGGAGCGGTCTCGCTGGCGGTACTCCTCTCGGGCCTGCTGCTCACCTGGTTCTGCGCCTACCTCTCCGTAGGCCGCTACCTGCGCATGAAGGCGTGTGAGATGTATTATATATAATGTATGCAATAACTCAAACTATGGATAGAAAAAAATTTGCTTTTGATAAGATGAACTTCATCTGGCTGGCCGCAGGCATGGCGGTGGTCATCATCGGCTTCCTGCTGATGACGGGTCCCTCCTCTACGCCCGACCATTTTGAGCCGGACATCTTTAGCGTGCGGCGTATCAAAGTGGCTCCCCTGATTTGCCTGGCGGGCTTTGTCTCCATCATCTACGCCGTAGTGCGTAAGCCGAAGGATTGATTTTCATAAACCTGAATTGATAATTGGATTTTTTTGTATGGATGTATTTGAAGCATTGATTCTTGGCTTAATCCAAGGATTGACAGAATATCTGCCGGTGAGCAGCAGTGGCCATCTGGCTATCGGCGCTAATCTGTTTGGCATCGAGGGCGAGGAGAACCTGGCTTTCACCATTGCCGTGCATGTGGCTACGGTACTCAGCACCCTGGTCATCCTCTGGAAAGAGGTGGCTTGGCTGCTCAAGGGAGTGTGTGAACCTAAGATGAATGAAGAGAAGCGCTACGTGGCCAATATCGTGGTGTCGATGATTCCTATCGGCATCGTGGGCCTCTTCTTCAAAGATGAGGTGGAGGCGGTTTTCGGCTCGGGTCTGATGGTGGTGGGCTGCTGCCTGCTGCTTACAGCGGCCCTGCTGGCCTTCTCCTACTACGCCAAGCCGCGGCCTAAGGAGACGATTACGCCGGGGGCCGCGCTGGTTATCGGTCTGGCTCAGGCTTGCGCCGTATTGCCTGGCCTCTCACGCTCGGGCAGTACGATTGCTACCGGTCTGCTGCTGGGTATTGACAAGGCTCGCCTGGCGCAATTCTCCTTCCTGATGGTCATTCCGCCTATCTTGGGCGAGGCGCTGCTCGATACGCTCAAGATGATAAAGGGTGAAGATGTAATGGGAGATATACCCCTGCTGTCATTGGCTGTAGGCTTTGTAGCCGCCTTCGTGGCGGGTTGCGTGGCTTGCCGCTGGATGATTAACCTGGTGAAACGCGGTAAGCTGATTGGCTTTGCCATCTATTGTGCCATCGCCGGTATGCTGGCTCTGATTTTAGGTTGAACGGCATGGAGCAGCTGACGAATGGTGTGATGAGGGATGGAGACCGACCTCTGGATTTCAAGGAGGGGGAGATTCTCTGCTTTGACAAGCCCTTAGGGTGGACTTCGTTCAAGGTGGTGGGCCATGCGCGCTATCACCTCTGCCGCTACCTGGGCGTGAAGAAGCTCAAAGTAGGCCATGCAGGTACGCTCGACCCGCTGGCTACGGGGGTGGTGGTGGTCTGCACCGGCAAGGCGACCCGACGCATCGAGGAGTTGCAGGCCCATACCAAGGAGTATGTGGCCACGCTGCAACTGGGTGCCACTACGCCCAGCTACGACCTGGAACACCCCATCGATGCCGAGTACCCCACGGAGCACATCACCCCTGAGCTGGTGGAGGAGACGCTAAAGCGCTTCGTGGGCGAGATAGAGCAGGTGCCACCCGCCTTCTCGGCCTGTATGGTGAATGGCAAAAGGGCCTACGACCTGGCCCGGAAGGGCAAGGAGGTGGAGCTGAAAGCTAAACGGCTGGTGATTGACGAGATTGAGTTGCTTGACTGCCAGCTGCCCAGCATCACCATCCGCGTGGTCTGCAGCAAGGGTACCTACATCCGCGCCTTGGCTCGCGACATCGGCGAGGCACTGAACAGCGGAGCTCATCTCACCGCCCTGCGCCGCACACGCGTAGGCAACGTCAGGGTAGAGCATTGCCTTGAACCCCTGAAGTTCAAAGAGTGGGTAGAGGCCCTACCCGCACCGCCTGAAGAACTAACTGACAAGGAAAATAAAAACTCATAAACTTATAAACAATAATGAAGCTTTCACAGTTCAAGTTTAAATTACCCGATGACAGGATTGCACAGCACCCAGTGCAGTACCGTGACGAGTCGCGCCTGATGGTGCTACACCGCAAGACGGGCGAGATTGAACATCGTATCTTCAAGGACATCCTGGAATATTTCGATGAACACGATGTCTTCATCTTCAACGACACCAAGGTGTTCCCTGCCCGACTCTATGGCAATAAGGAGAAGACCGGAGCACGCATCGAGGTGTTCCTGCTGCGCGAACTCAACGAGGAGTTCCGCCTGTGGGATGTGCTGGTTGACCCGGCACGCAAAATCCGTATTGGCAACAAGCTCTATTTCGGTGAAGATGATTCGATGGTAGCCGAGGTGATTGATAACACCACCTCACGCGGCCGTACGCTGCGCTTCCTCTACGACGGTCCGCATGACGAGTTTAAGCGTGCCCTCTATGCGCTGGGCGAGACTCCGCTGCCTCACAGCATGATTAACCGCCCCGTAGAGCCTGAGGATGCCGAACGCTTCCAGTCTATCTTTGCCCGCAACGAGGGCGCCGTAACGGCTCCTACAGCCAATCTGCACTTTAGCCGCGAGCTGATGAAACGCATGGAAATCAAGGGTATAGACTTCGCATTCATCACCCTGCATGCCGGACTGGGCAACTTCCGTGAAATCGACGTGGAGGACCTGACCAAGCACAAAACCGACTCTGAGCAGATGGAGGTTAACGCCGAAGCCGTCAAGATTGTGAACCGCGCCAAGGATAGAAACAGCCAGGTCTGCGTAGTAGGCACCACCGCCATGCGCGCCATTGAGAGCACCACCAGCACCGACGGCCACCTGAAAGAGTACTCTGGATGGACCAACAAGTTCATCTTCCCCCCGTACGACTTCACCGTAGCCACCTCTATGGTCTCTAACTTCCACATGCCGCTCTCTACGCTGCTGATGATTGTTGCCGCCTTCGGAGGCTACGAACAGGTGATGAATGCCTACGACGTAGCACTCAAAGAGGGTTACCGCTTCGGCACCTACGGCGACGCCATGCTGATAACAGATAAATAAGTACCATTACGAAGCCCATGGATATGGCGATGAAAAGCTACTACATTGGATTAGGCAGTAACCTGGGGGAGACGAAAGAGCATCTCCTCAAGGCGGTTGCGCTGATGAATGAACGGGTAGGGTGCGTCAGCGCCCTATCGTCGTTTTATGAGACGGAACCTTGGGGCTTTACATCGACGCATCAATTTACCAATGCCGTCTGCCTGCTGCAGAGCGAGCTGGAGCCATTGGATTTGCTAAACGCCCTGCAACGTATCGAACGCGACATGGGCCGAACCCGCAAATCGGTGGAGGGGCGCTACGAGGACCGCATCATCGACCTGGACATCTTAATCGCTCTCGACGACATGGGCCATGAAAGCGTATTCAGCGACGCACGCCTCACCTTACCTCACCCCCTGATGCAACAGCGAGACTTCGTAATGATACCGCTAAACGAACTACGCAACAGATAAACAACCATCAAGATAAGACCATGAAGAGACCTCCCTTTTGGCCGGTACTGATCGGTACCGGATTTGGCAGCGGCTTTTCGCCCGTGGCGCCTGGTACAGCCGGGGCCCTGCTCGCTACGCTGATGTGGTGGCTGGTGGGTCTGGCTGTTACGCCGGCCTGCCAACTCAGGCTGACGGTAGGAGCTATCTTACTCTTTACCGCAGCTGGTGTATGGGCCACCAACCGGCTGGAACCCTACTGGGGTGAAGACCCTTCACGCGTGGTGGTGGATGAGATGGTGGGCGTCTGGCTGCCGCTGCTGGCCGCTCCATCGGGTAGCTGGGGTTATGCCTTGGCAGCCTTTGCGCTCTTCCGCCTGCTGGATATCTTCAAGCCGCTTGGCATCCGTAAAATGGAAAATCTACCCGGTGGCATCGGGGTAATGATGGATGATATCTTAGCCGGCATCTATGCCTTCATCCTTTTGATTCTAACTCGATGGGTCATAGGATAAAACAACATCAGAAAGTGGCTGATAAAAGATGGTACCACGCCATGGTCACCTTCCTGAAGGCTCAACTCTCGGCTCAGTTTGCCAGTTTGGTGGACTTTGCCGTGACGGTTGTCTTGGCTAAATGCTTTCTCCTCTTTTACCTCTACGCTACGTTGATTGGGTCGGTGGTGGGCGGAATGGTGAACTGCGTCATCAACTACCGCTGGGT
Organism: uncultured Mediterranea sp.; assembly: GCA_945836915.1. Taxonomy (GTDB): domain Bacteria; phylum Bacteroidota; class Bacteroidia; order Bacteroidales; family Bacteroidaceae; genus Bacteroides. The sequence continues at coordinate 27,897 of CAMAMO010000003.1, read as the reverse complement.
ATTCCAAGGTAGCAGCTGCAAGAAGAGTTTTATCATGATGAAATACCTCTTCGTCTGGATTGTCAGCATCGCACTCAACACCTGGGGCACCTACTTCCTGACAGAATGGCTCACCCAGATGCCCTGGCTCAACCGACTGCTCTCTACCTATGTAGATGACCTCTTCATCCTCTGTAAGGTGATAGTGGCCGTCTTGGTGGCCCTCTTCTGGAACTACCAGATGCAGCGCCTTTTTGTCTATCGCAACCTCTTTGGAAATAGAACAAACGATATTTAAACTCAGAATAGAATGAATTACAGAGATTTTTTGCAACAGCTGGTCTATAAAGTCATCAATCCGCTGGTGCATGGTATGATCAAGGTGGGCATCACGCCCAATTTTGTGACCACGACAGGACTTGTTCTCAATATAGTGGCCGCTGCACTCTTTATTTACGCTGCCGTTAACGAACCGGATAACCTGGCCTGGGTAGGCTGGGGAGGTGCTATTATTCTCTTCGCCGGACTGTTTGACATGATGGATGGCCGTTTGGCCAGGCTGGGCAACATGACCTCTACGTTTGGCGCATTCTACGACTCAGTCCTCGATCGCTACAGCGAGCTGGTTACCCTTTTGGGTATCTCTTATTATCTGATTATCAGCGGCTATCTATGGGGTTCTATCTTGACAAGCGTAGCCCTGGTAGGTTCGTTGATGGTCAGTTATATCCGTGCACGTGCCGAAGGATTGGACCTGGAGTGCAAGGTGGGACTGATGCAGCGTCCGGAACGCGTGGTGCTGACTGCGCTGGGTGCCATCTTTACAGGTCTGTTTAGCGACGTCACCCTCTTTGACCCAATGCTTATTCTGATTGTGCCCATGGGCGTCATTGCTGTTCTGGCTAACGCCACCGCTTTCTACCGTATGGCCCATGTGCGTAAACAGCTCTAATCCATGACAACGATGAATCGCTCTCTCTACAAGCAAGGCCCCTCATGGCGCGAAGCGCTGTTAGCTGTAGGGCTGACCGCCCTCTTTCTGCTTCTCACCGCCCTCTACGTGGGACTACGCAACGAGCATCTGCTGATGGCAGGGCTCTTCCTGACTCTCTTTTTCGCGTCAGTGGTCACTCGCAAGTTGGGGGTGGCTCTGCTGCCCTTCATCGTCTTTGCCATCTCATACGACTGGATGCGTGTCTATCCCAACTACATGGTCAACCCTATCGATGTTCAAGGGCTCTATGAGGCGGAAAAGTCACTATTCGGCTTCTACGCAGATGGCGAACTGCTGATTCCTTGCGAGTATTTTGCCCGCTACCATGCGGCTGTGGCCGATTTCATGGCTGGCATCTTCTACCTCTGCTGGGTACCTGTGCCCATCGCCTTCGGGGTGTGGCTCTACTTCAGCGGCCGTAGAGAGCTCTATCTGCGCTTTGCTCTGGTGTTTCTCTTAGTCAATCTGCTGGGCTTTGCCGGTTACTACATCCATCCGGCGGCTCCACCTTGGTATGCCATGAACTACGGCTTCGAGGCGCAACTGGGTACACCGGGCAATGTGGCCGGACTGGGTCGCTTCGACGAGATGCTGGGTTGCACCATCTTTGAAGGAATCTATGGCCGAAACGCCAATGTCTTTGCTGCGGTACCATCGCTCCATGCCGCCTATATGGTGGTAGCTACAGCCTACGCCCTGATGGGCAGCTGCCGCAAGGGGCTGATTCTGCTCTTCAGCTTCATCATGGTGGGTATCTGGTGGACAGCGGTTTACAGCGGTCATCACTACCTGATAGACGTCTCGTTAGGTATCCTCTGTGCCCTGCTGGGAATCCTGGCTTTCGAGCAAGGATTGATGCGCATCGCCCCATTCCGGCACTTTATCAGCCGCTATGTAGGCTACATCTCTTGACAATATCTGTTAAAAATAAGGCTATATCCTATAAAAAGTGGGCGCAAAGAGCGAGCGTGAAGAAAAAACGCCGTATCTTTGTGCCCACGAAACGAAGGGTGGAAAGATTTGAGTAGCTTGCAACCACCGAAAAAAATGCTAAAACACATTCCCTCTTCCCAAGAAAGAGCAGGTGTTTCCAACTTGCATCACTTCCACACCCAAGTTTCACATAACTGAAAAGAGACACGAGACCAAGAGTTCACAAGGCAACTTGTCAACTCATCAGCTCGTCAACTAAATAAATTAAAACTAAAGAATAGTTATGGGATACTTATTCACATCCGAATCGGTGTCAGAAGGACACCCCGACAAAGTGGCGGATCAGATTTCCGACGCTGTGCTTGACAAACTGCTGGCTTATGACCCCAGTTCGAAAGTAGCTTGCGAAACGCTGGTCACTACCGGACAGGTAGTGCTGGCCGGTGAAGTGAAAACTAAGGCTTACGTTGACCTCCAGCTCATCGCACGCGAAGTAATCAAAAAAATTGGTTATACCAAGGGAGAGTATATGTTTGAGAGCAACTCATGCGGCGTATTGAGTGCCATTCATGAACAAAGCCCTGACATCAACCGCGGTGTAGAGCGTGAAGACCCCATGAATCAGGGCGCCGGCGACCAAGGTATGATGTTTGGGTATGCCACGAACGAGACGGAAAACTACATGCCGTTGTCGCTCGACCTTTCTCATCGCATCCTCCAGGTGCTGGCCGATATCCGTCGTGAAGGCAAGGAGATGACCTACCTTCGCCCCGATGCCAAAAGCCAAGTGACCATTGAATATGATGACAATGGTAACCCCGTGCGTATCGACACCATTGTAGTCTCTACCCAGCACGATGACTTCATCGCCCCCGCTGACAACAGCGAGGCAGCTCAACTGAAGGCTGACGAAGAGATGCTGGCCATCATCCGCCATGACGTTATCAACATACTGATGCCGCGTGTTATCGCTTCAATCCATGCGGAGAAGGTACTGGCCCTCTTCAACGACCGGATTAAGTACTTCGTTAACCCCACTGGCAAGTTTGTCATCGGTGGCCCTCATGGCGATACCGGATTGACGGGTCGTAAGATTATCGTTGATACCTATGGTGGTAAGGGTGCTCACGGTGGTGGTGCCTTCTCGGGTAAAGACCCTTCGAAGGTGGACCGTTCGGCCGCCTATGCCGCCCGTCACATCGCCAAAAACCTGGTAGCAGCCGGTGTAGCCGATGAGATGTTGGTGCAGCTGAGTTACGCTATCGGCGTGGCTCGCCCCATCAGCATCTACGTCAACACCTATGGGCGTAGCCATGTGAAGTTGACCGATGGCGAAATTGCCCAGAAGATTGACCAACTCTTCGACCTCCGTCCAAAGGCTATCGAAGATCGTCTGAAGTTGCGCAACCCTATCTATCAAGAGACTGCCGCTTACGGCCACATGGGCCGCGAACCACGCACCGTGACGAAGAAGTTCGTCAGCCGCTACGAGGGTAATAAAGAGGTAACGGTGGAACTCTTCACTTGGGAGAAACTGGACTACGTTGATCAGGTTAAGCAGGCTTTCGGCCTCTAAAACCATAGGCACCATATCGCAACGCCTTCGGCCAAAAGCCGGAGGCGTTTTTTTAGTCTCTCCACCTTCTACACCACTCTGGTGGTTACCTCTTCACCCCAAGAGAGCAGAAATTGGATGATAGTGAACATATTTAGAACATTTCTATACCTATTTACTTAAAACTTTTCCTACCTTTGCGTCGTGAACAGGTCGTGTACGCTAACGGAACGAACCTATTTATGAACTAACAACTGAAAAAACTCACTTTGAAATACCGCATGAAGACCATTTACGAAGTACGCTACGCAGCTCACCCCGACGACGCACGCCATTATGATACAAAGCGTCTGCGCCGAGATTTCCTGATTGAAACACTCTTTGTTCCCGACGAAGTGCACATGGTCTATTCGATGTATGACCGTATGGTCGTTGGTGGAGCCATGCCATTGGCTGAAGCATTAGAATTGGAGGCCATTGACCCCCTGAAATCCACCTTCTTCCTTAGCCGACGAGAGATGGGTATATTCAGCGTTGGAGGTCCTGCCGTAGTAGAGATAGGCGATACCTCGTTCAACTTAGACTATAAAGAGGCTCTCTATCTGGGCCGTGGCGACCGTAAAGTCACCTTCCGCAGTCTCGACCCAGCCAACCCTGCCTTGCTCTATTTCAACTCCCTTCCAGCCCATTGCACCTATCCTGACCGCAAAATCACCAAGGCTGATGCCATCGTAGCCGAAATGGGCAGTACAGAAGAGAGCAATCATCGATGCATCAACAAGATGATTGTGAACCAAGTGCTACCCACCTGCCAGCTACAAATGGGCATGACAGAGTTAGCTGCCGGCAGCGTTTGGAACACCATGCCAGCCCATGTTCACAGCCGCCGGATGGAGGCCTACTTCTATTTTGAACTACCTGCCAAGCAGGCTGTCTGCCACTTCATGGGCGAGATAGAAGAGACCCGTCACCTCTGGATGCAAGGCCATCAAGCTGTGCTCTCACCCGAGTGGAGCATACACTCGGCTGCCGGTACCTCAGCCTATACCTTCATCTGGGGTATGGGAGGCGAAAACCTGGACTACGGAGACCAAGACTTCGCACTCATAACAGACTTGAAATAAAGTCCTCAACTCGTTAAAATGTTCTGCATGTCAACTCGTCAACTAAAAAACAACATATAAACTATAAAGAATATGGATAAGTATTTGAATTTCTCATTAGAAGGAAAAGTAGCTCTGGTTACTGGTGCTGCTTATGGTATTGGATTTGCTATGGCTGAAGCGCTTGCTGAAGCTGGTGCTAAAATTGCTTTCAACTGCCGCGGTGAGCATCACCTGGAGCAAGCTTTGGCAGACTATAAAGCGAAAGGCATTGAGGCTCGTGGTTACATCTGCGACGTAACTAAAGAGGACCAAGTAAAGGCTATGGTGGCTGATATCGAGCAGAATCTCGGCACCATTGATATCTTGGTTAACAACGCCGGTATTATCAAGCGCATCCCCATGCACGAAATGGCTCTGGAAGAGTTCCAGCAGGTCATCGATATCGACTTGGTTGCTCCCTTCATCGTCTCTAAGGCCGTTATCCCCGGCATGATCAAAAAGGGTCATGGTAAGATTATCAACATCTGCTCGATGATGAGTGAACTGGGTCGTGAAACCGTATCAGCCTATGCAGCTGCTAAGGGTGGCTTGAAGATGCTAACTCGCAACATCTGCTCTGAGTACGGTGAATATAACATCCAGTGTAACGGTATAGGCCCCGGTTACATTGCTACGCCTCAAACCGCTCCGTTGCGTGAGCCTCAGGCTGATGGTAGCCGTCACCCCTTCGACACATTCATCTGCGCAAAGACTCCTGCTGGCCGCTGGTTGCTACCTGAAGAGCTGAAAGGCCCTGCTGTATTCCTCGCTTCTGACGCTTCGAATGCTGTCAATGGCCACATCCTCTATGTAGATGGTGGTATTCTGGCCTATATCGGTAAACAGCCCAAATAAGTCAACAAGTAATGAAGAAGACTACACTTCCCCTACTTGCAGCACTTCTGCTTGCTTCATGCCAACAACCTAAGGAGACACTCACCTTGACGGTAAACAATCCTCTGGCCTTTGACCGCTCAGAAGAAGTGGTTGAGGTAGAGATGGCTCAGATTGAGGAGAAGTTGGCCTTGAAGGAGACCGACGAACTGGTGCTTACTGATGGCGACGGGCAAGAACTGGCCTATCAGCTGACCCACGATGGCAAATTGATCTTCCTTGCTGAAGTGCCTGCACAGGCTGAAGCCGTTTACTCTCTTCGTGCTGGTAACCCTACGGTACAGCAGACAACCATCGCCTGTGGCCGCCAATATCCAGAGCGAATGGATGATATGGCTTGGGAAAATGACAAAGTAGGCTTCCGTGCCTATGGTCCTGCCTTGCAAGCCCGCGGCGAGCGTGGCTTTGGCTATGACCTCTTTACTAAACGCGGCACCTCTGATCCTGTGCTTGAAGAGCTCTATGCCATGGAGCTTGATTCACTTAACTGGGTGAAGTACCGTGAACTGGAAGCGAAGAACCCAGCCGAAGCAAAAGCGTTCCTTACTACCTATTCTTATCACAAGGATCATGGTCATGGTATGGATTGCTACGCTGTAGGTGCTACTTTGGGCGGCGGTGTAGCAGCTCTGCTGGAGAGTGACACCATTGTCTATCCTTGGTGTTATGCACACTACGAACTGCTGGACAACGGCCCTTATCGCTTCACCGTGAGCCTCACTTTCAACCCCATGCAGGTGGGTGCAGACACGGCTGTTGTGGAGAAGCGCCTCATCTCATTGGATGCCCGCAGTCACCTCAACCGAACGGCTGTGAGCTATGAAGGGCTGACACAACCTCATCCTATCGTGGCTGGCTTTGCCCTCCACAACAGCGAACCGGTCGTTGTAGCTGATGCCAAAGAGGGGTACATCACCTATGTGGACCCCACAACAGGTCCTGACCAAGGTGAAATCTACGTCGGTGCAGCCTTCACTGCACGTCTTGACAAGGCTGGAACACGCCTCTTTACTGAGCAGGAGCGTAAGCAGCATAGTCATGCATTTGGCCACATCTTAGGTGAAGGACAATATGTACCAGGCACTCCGTTCGTCTATTACTGGGGCTTTGGTTGGAATCGCGCCGATATAAAGGATAGCGAGGCTTGGAATAGCTACATGAAACAATTTGTTCAGAAGATAAACCATCCTTTACAGGTAACCATTGAATAATACTTCTGAGTAAATTCATCACACACCCATATGACCTCTTCAAGTAACGCTTGGAGAGGTCATTGTGTGAAATAAGCAAGCTTCTTTTTGCATTTTCGCTCGGCTTGCACTCTTTGCTGCGCCAAGATAGGCGGCGCCTCGGTAAAGCAAAAATAAGCAAGCTTCTTTTTGCATTTTCGCTCGGCTTGCACTCTTTGCTGCGCCAAGATAGGCGGCGCCTCGGTAAAGCAAAAATAAGCAAGCTTCTTTTTGCATTTTCGCTCGGCTTGCACTATCTTTGCCCACTCAAAACCGATATGTTATTCTCATGGTATTAAATTATATTTGGGTCGCTTTTTTCGTAATAGCCTTTATTGTAGCGCTTTGGAAATGTCTTTTCATGGGTAACACCGATATCTTCACCGAACTGGTGAACAGTACATTCGACTCTTCAAAGACCGCTTTTGATATCTCCCTTGGATTGACAGGGATTCTCTCACTTTGGCTTGGAGTGATGAAAATAGGCGAGAAAAGTGGCATGATTAACGCCCTCTCACACTGGCTGAGTCCAGTGTTCTGCAAACTCTTCCCCGAGATTCCAAAGGGACATCCAGCCATGGGTAGTATCTTTATGAACCTCTCGGCCAATATGCTGGGACTTGACAATGCAGCTACCCCCATGGGTTTGAAGGCCATGAAAGAGCTGCAAGAGCTGAATCCCCAAAAGAATACCGCCACCAATCCCATGGTGATGTTCTTGGTGCTTAATACCTCGGGCTTGATTCTGATTCCTGTCAGCATCATGATGTACCGTTCGCAAATGGGTGCCGTACAGCCTACTGACATCTTCATTCCAACCCTGATTACAACAGCTATCTCTACGGTAGTGGGAGTCATTGCGGTCAGTGTGGCACAACATATCAATCTGGTCAATCGCCCTGTTCTGCTTTTGATTGGTGGTATCAGCCTCTTCTTTGCTACACTCATCTGGCTTTTGGGCAGTCTGGGACGGGATGAGATGGGCGTCTATTCTACCCTCATTGCTAATATCTTGCTCTTCTCCATCATACTGACCTTCATCCTTTGGGGCGTATGGAAGCGCATCAACGTCTATGATGCCTTTATCGAGGGGGCCAAAGAGGGCTTTACTACAGCCGTTCGTATCATTCCCTATCTGGTAGCCTTCCTGGTAGGTATTGCGGTGTTCCGTACCTCTGGAGCGATGGATCTGCTTGTTGGAGGCATTGGCTGGGTGGTTGGACTCTTTGGCTTAGACACCAGTTTCGTTGGTGCTCTGCCCACAGCCTTGATGAAGTCACTCAGCGGCAGCGGAGCCAATGGTTTGATGATTGACGCCATGAACCAGTATGGAGCGGACTCTTTCGTGGGCCGTATGAGCTGTATAGCACGTGGCGCATCTGATACCACCTTTTATATTTTGGCCGTCTATTTCGGCAGTGTAGGTATAACAAAAACCCGCAATGCTGTCACATGCGGGTTGATTGCCGATTTAGCTGGTATCATTGCAGCCATTGTGGTCAGTTATCTCTTCTTTTTCTGATTAAGCCTTGGTCATTATCTTATCAAGGAGCTTCAAGGCCTGCTCTTCTGCCGCCTCCATCTGCTCGCGTTCACCAGGTCCTTTATCGTTGATACCACAGAGGTGGAGGATGCCATGGATGATTACGCGATAGAGTTCACGCATGTAGTTATTGTCAGCATACTGTTCAGCATTAGTTCTCACCGTGTCGAGACTGATGAAAAGGTCACCGCTGATGCGACTCCCCTCAGTATAGTCAAAGGTGATGATATCCGTGTAGTAATCGTGCTTCAGATACTGGCGGTTCACCTCCAGAATCTTCTCATCGTTACAGAAGATGTAGGCCACCTCGCCTACCCTCTTCTTATATAGGGCGGCAACCTGCTTAATCCATTCGCTCACTTCACGCCTCTTGATATGAGGCATAGCAATCTCTTCACACTGGTATGTAATCATCTCTTTTGGGGTAAAGGTTTTATGGGTATCTCTTATTCTTCCTTTGTCCACTCTTGCGCTAATTCTTCCTTCAGTTGGGCAGCCAGTTCATGACTAATGGAGTTACCAACATTCTGGCAGGCATTGGCAGCAAACCGTATGCCGCAGGCTACAACCTGATTCCATTGCTCTTCCGTCAGATGAGGCAAATCATCGTAACCGATTCGGTACTTCAGCAAACCATAGATGATACCGGCATTGAAGTTATCACCTGCACCGATCGTACTTACGGCTTGAATCGGTGGAATGGGGTAAGATTTCGCTATCGCCTGAGTTCGTAGGATAATCTCCTCACTACCTGCTGTGCAGAGGAAGTTAGAACAGTAGAATTTGATTTTGTCACGATAAACCTTCTCCGCATCCTGAGTGCCATACATGTAATAGAAGTCGTCTATAGAACCACGAACTATGTCAGCATATTCCAAGTTCTCAATGATAGTAGGGGCCAATTTAATAGCCTCCTCCTTATGCGACGAGCGGAAGTTTGGATCGTAATAGATAATCGCACGCTTGCTGCGAGCCAATTCAAGTAGTTCTGTCACCTTATCACGAAGCACCGGATTCAAAGCGTAATAGGAGCCAATGATTAGAATATCATCAGCTTGAATATCAGGAAAGGCCACATCCAATCGTTGCTTGGGGTAATCCTTATAGAAGATGTATTCAGCATCACTCCGGTCGTTCAGAAAGGCCAAAGAGACAGGTGATTTCCCATCAGGAAAGACATTGACGTGGTCGGTAGAGAGGCCGTTCTCGCGCATGAAGTTCAAAATGATACGCCCCACATGATCATTGCCCGTCTCGCTGATAAAGCAGATAGGAATACCCACACGAGCCAATGAGATGATGCCGTTAAACACCGAACCTCCCGGAACGGCAGCCGTTGGTTGTTGGTTTCGGAAGATAATATCGAGGATGGTTTCCCCTATGCCAATTACTTTTCGCATAATTCTCTTGATTTCTCGCCTAAATAGCCACCATGATGGCGTTTTGAATACTCCTCGATGGTGAAACCGGTCTGCTTCATGGTCTGAACTACGAGGATATCACCAATTACGGTCATCACCGTAGTCGAGGTCGTAGGTGTCATGCCCAATGCACACACCTCATCAGGATGACCGGTAGGCAGGCAGACAGTAGCCTGTTGAGCCAGAGGGCTATCGGGATTGCCAGTGATAACAATGAATTTCAAACTGGGATTGAGATTATGTGCCAGATGGGTCAGTTCCACAATCTCGCGTGTTTTTCCTGAGTTAGAAATCAAAAGCAGCAAGTCATTCTCTTGCAGAATGCCCAAATCGCCATGTTGCGCCTCGCTGGGGTGCAAAAAAACGGAAGGAATACCGGTAGAGCAGAAGGTGGTCGCAATATTCATAGCTATCTGTCCAGCTTTACCCATACCCGAAGTAACCAGTTTACCTTTTTTGCAATGTACCTGGTCAACAATCAGATTCACAGCCTTTTCATAGGCATCACTCACGGGGATATGAGCCACAGCTTCAGCCTCTTTTCTCAGAAGTTCTACAATCGATTCAATCATTGTTTCTTTTGTTTTAAAGGTTTATGATAGGGATGCCAAACAGCATTCCTCCATTCTCATCTGCAAATATCTGCAATTTTTCACAAACGGCAATAACTTTTGTTGTATTTTTGTGGCCGAATTAACAAACATCGTTTTTCAACTATGTCGAACCAACCAATTTTTACCACTTACAATACCCATACGCTGGCCAATGGCTTACGCATCATACACCTTCTTTCCAGCTCGCCAGTTACCTACTGCGGCTATGCTATCGATGCTGGTACACGCGATGAGCGGCCTGACGAGCAGGGTATGGCTCATTTCGTAGAGCATACCCTCTTCAAGGGAACCCAACGCCGCAAAGCCTGGCATATCCTTAACCGAATGGAGCATGTAGGAGGCGACCTCAACGCCTATACTAACAAAGAGGAGACCGTGGTCTATGCCGCTTTTCTCAACGAGCACTTGGTGCGAGCTACCGAACTACTGACCGACATCGTATTTCACTCCACCTTCCCCTCGCAAGAACTGGTCAAGGAGACCGAGGTGGTTATCGATGAGATACAGAGCTATGAAGATACTCCCTCAGAACTGATTTTCGATGACTTTGAAGACCTCATCTTTCAAGGTCACCCTTTGGGACACAACATCCTTGGTACCCCCAATCAGCTCAAGACCTTCACTACAGAGAAGGTGAAGGCCTTTGTGGAGCGCTACTACCATCCAGGCAATATGGTCTTCTTCGTCTTGGGTAACTACCCCTTCATGCGTATCGTTAAGATGATGGAACGGCTGGCTGGCGCAGAACCTCCTCGCCCCTCGTGTAACGAACGCCAGAAGCCATCACCCTATGAGCCTCGCCAACTGCTGGTAGAGAAGGATACACATCAGAACCACATCATGATAGGAGCCAGAGGCTACGATGCCTACAACCCCAAGCGCACAGCGCTCTATTTACTCAACAACATGTTAGGAGGCCCTGGTATGAACAGCCGTCTCAACCTCTCCTTACGCGAACGACGTGGATTGGTCTATACCGTGGAGTCGAACCTTACGGCCTATACTGATACGGGAACCTTCTGCATCTACCTGGGGTGTGATGACGCAGACCGTCGCCGTTGCATTCAGCTGGTGACCAAAGAACTCGACCTCCTCTGTCAGCGACCCCTCACCACGGCCCAGCTCACCGCCGCCAAGAAGCAACTCATCGGACAGATTGGCGTCGCCTCAGACAACAACGAAAGCATGGCTCTCTCCATGGCCAAAGCCTTCTTGCACTACAACCGCTACGAATTGCCGCAGGCCGTCTGTCGCCGAATAGATGCCCTGACCACCGACGAGCTCTTTGAAGTAGCCAACGAGATGTTCCATCGCGAGCACCTCTCCACGCTAATCTACGCCTCACCCGAGGAGTGAACGGTTACGAGCAACACCACCACATGCAGGAGAGTTACTTCACCTGAGTCTCTTGCTTGTAGAGAAAATGGCTGGCTGAACCATGTTCCGCCTCGTAGTCCATACGCTCAGAGCGAATCTGTATCTCAATCCAGTTACAATCGGGTCCCATGACCGTAAGTTGTAGCGCTTGATAACCTGAAGGCTTTGGATGAGTAATCCAATCGCGGATGCGGTCGGGGTGGATACGGTAGAGCGAGCTAATCACCGTATAGATGCGCCAGCAATAGAGTTTCTCGGTATCCATCTGACTGAGCGTCTGTTCTTTCACCTCAGAGACGCCCGGAAGCGTATCCACAACATTAGGCGGGGCCAAGGGAGCTATCTGCTCACCCGTTTTATAGACGATGCGTGTAGCGAAGAGGTCGTAAACATCATCAAACTCCCTATGAGCTACCCGCATCTTCCGCCAAATGCTGTAAATAGATTTCATGCGATACTTGAAACTATATTCGATGCCTAAATCCTCAAGGAGAGAGTGGATAGGGAGGGCAAAAGCCTCGAACACATTCTGGCACATCGCCTCCGATTCCCTCAGCAGGCATTTCAATTCCTTGTAGTCGTCAGGGTAGCCCAACTCCACAGCCAAGTCAAGCATTTCATGCTGTTCAAGGCTCATGCCCAGTTGTTCGGCCATGGGGCCCCATTGCTCCATGGCAGCATCGCAGGCAAGCCGTGCCTCTTCGGCATCTACGCCCCTTGCCTTCATCTCCCTCAGTAGGCCGAGGTGAGCAACCACTCCGTCACGCCGTTGTATCCATTCTGTTTCTGTCATACGTTTCAAATTAGTTAATTCGCTTCATCAGCGTCAATCGATTCTTCCCCTCAACGCGTTGGTAAGCTACGGTATCCATCAACTGCCGAACAAGGAAGATACCCAGTCCGCCAATGGGGCGCTCTTCTGCCGAGAGGGTCGTATCGGCTTCGGCTACCTGCGTGGGGTCAAAAGGCAAACCGCCATCCTCAATAGTCAGCACCAAGTCATGCTCCACCAGCTCTGCAGTCACCAAGAGCGTCTGCTTCTCCTCGGGGGGATAGGCATACATGATTACGTTGGTGGCACACTCCTCCAGAGCCAGCTGTAGGTTGAAGACCACCTCTGGCGCGATACTCCACTCCTCGCCAAGCGCGTCGATGAAAGCGCTGAGCCTGACGAGTTCATCTATCCGGTTCTCCAAGATGATTTGCTTTTTCATCTTTATGATATTCGTATGACTGTCTCAAGTTATGAAAATCGTGTTCCTATCGCATGGCTGATCATCCTATACCTACCGCAGGTTATGCAAACTTAAAGAGGCTGAGGAAGCCCGTCAGGGCGAAAACCTGTTTCACTTCATGGTTCATACCCGTAATGGTTACGTCGCCATGTGCGGCGATGGTGGCTTTACGCAGGGTAAGAAAGAGGCGCAAACCCGATGAAGAGATAAACTCCAGCTGGCTACAATCTAACAGAATATGCTTATCGGCCCGATCCATTAAGGGTTGCATATCGGTAGCAAACTGTGCAGAGGCAGCTGTATCTAAGCGGCCTATCAAAATGCCTTTTACTTCGGCACCTTGGTCTATGATTTCAAGTTTCATATATAAGAAGGAATATGTTGAATGAATAATCTTTATTAAGAGATAGCGCGTATCATCTATTTATAATGGATAGAGAGCATCGTGATGTCATCCGACTGGGTATAGCCATTGGCATGCCGGTGTACGCTGTTCAGAATATGCTCTACGTCAAGCTGCGCACTCTGCTTCTTGCAGCTAACCTCCCTTAGCTCCACCCGCAACCGCTCTTCGCCATAGAGTTGGTGGTCCATATTCTCCGCCTCGGTAATCCCATCGGTATAGAGGAGGAGTCTGAAGCCTGGTTCTATCTGCAGGGTCATCTCTTCGTATGGAAACTCCTCCATCACCCCGATAGGGATGTTGGTGGGAGGCAACGTCATGAACTCCATGTGGTTAGTCAGGGTCATCTGCTCTATCTCCTCTTCCCCCTTCCGCTGGCTGTTGGCGGGTATGCCGTTCGACAAGGGGACGTTATGGCCGCAGTTGCAGAGTCTCAGTTTGCCGCTCTTCAAATCGAGCGTACCGATGTACATGGTAACAAACATATTCTCTTTGTTATCTACGGCGATGGATTGGTTAAGTGCTTCGGCAATCCGTGCTGGTGCCTCTTCGCGAGCGATGATGCTTCGATAGAGGGTACGCGTAATGGCCATGAAGAGACTGGCGGGCACCCCCTTTCCACTCACGTCGCCGATGCAGAAATGGAGCACCTCCCCCTTTAGCGCAAAATCGAAGAGGTCGCCACCCACATCCTTAGCGGGTATCAGCGTCGCATAGACGTCGATGTCGTCTCGATCGGGATAGGCAGGGAATACCTTCTTCACCATAGCCATCTGGATGTTGTGGGCCATAGAAAGCTCGCGCTCAATGCCAGCCTTATGTTCCACAACCTTCCGTATCTTGTTAAAGAGAAAGCCCGAAGCACAGACCATCAGGAAAACCCCCGCCAGGCAAAGGTAGAACATCGAACGGGCTAATTTGCGGCTCTCTTTAAAGATGTCCGACTTCAGGATAGAGAGGGCCACCGTCCATTCAGTCTGCCGAATGGGCGCGTAGAACATCATCCCCTCAAAGCGAGTATGCTCTGAATAGGTATCGTACCCTTGATCCCTGTTTCTCATCCGGATAGCGATACTTTCGTTCTCTTGGCAACCATTCTCTTGCGTAATTTTGGATACCGCATCGGCCAGCGAGGTCATGATGAGGCTATGGTCGGGATGAGCGATAAAGTCCAAATCTTTGTCGAGCACCATACAGTCTGAGTGCTCGTAGGGCTGAATCTCCTTGACCAACTGCTCCGTGAATTGGTCCAGTAGCATATCCACCGCGATGACGCCGATAGGCCGCTCTTGCTCGTCGGTCAGCGGGATGCAGAAGCAAGCGATAAGCGCATTCTTGACATCGCGAAACGGTTTGCACCAGAAGGGCTCCTTTTGGCGCATAGGCGTGACGTACCATTCAGACTGCAGGTAGGTACGCCCCATCTCAAGCAGGTTAAGCCGTTCAGTCACACCCTCCACACGCCGAACGTAGGGGGCGAATCCCTCCTCATGGCCCGGAATGACGCCAGGTTCATAACCGATAGCAATACCCCAGATTACAGGGTTCGAGTTGACAAAACGCTCCAGCAGGTCATAAATCTGATTCGCTTCGCGATAGCGGCGAATACGGGTAGAACTCAGGTTAAACGCCGTCGTCTCAATGGCCGTGAGCTGACGTTCCACGACACCCTTCGCCTTCTCCACATTCAGTTGAGCCAAACGGATAGAGCTTTCAAGAATCTGCTTGCTGGCACTCTGGTTAGAGATGGCAAAAATCAGACCCAGCACCACGATGCTGGCCCCCATCACCAAGAGGCAAACACGCAAGATGGGGTCATGCAGGAGTTTTAAGTGACTTATAGCACGCATAAACAGATTAGTATAAGGGGTAGAGAATACAACAAATCAGTACGTTGGCCGCCAAAATGATGCAGTTCATTGGCAAACCGATGCGCAGGAAGTCTGTAAACCGATAGCCGCCAGGCACATAGACCATGAGATGAGTGGGCGAACCGATGGGTGTAGCAAAGCTGCTGGAACAAGCAATCATCAGTCCCATGCAGAAGGTCAGCGGATTAGCCCCCATCGAGAGGGCAATCTTGATGGCCACTGGAGCCATAATCGCACCACAGGCCGTATTCGAGATAAATTCGGTGAGAAACGTGCCCAACGTACAAATAAGGATAAAGGCCAGCAGCGCATTCGACCCACAGATTTCACTGGTCTGGTTGGCCAACAGCTGCGCCAGTCCGGTGGCATCAATCGCTTTACCCAACGTGACGGAGCAGGCAAAAACCATCAAAACATCCCAATTAATCGCCTTTTTCGCCTGCTTCACCCCACAGCAGCGGGTCAGTAGCATCAGCAGCGCAGCGACAAAGCAACTGGTAAGCAAAGGCATCACATTAAAGGCAGAGAGCAGAACCATACCCAGCATAATGAGCGCCGAGCCCAGCGTACGGAAGCCGCTATGCGCAGCCTGCTCCTCATCCAGTTTATCGCAAGCCATGCCGTAGCGTCGGCCCAGCATCAGCACCTTTTCACGCTGCCCTGTAAAGATCAAGGTGTCGCCACCCATCAAGAACTCGTCGGGCTCTATGCGGTTCACCACCTCGCCATCAAAGCGAACGATACCAATCAGCTCACACCCCTTACTATCCTCCAAGAGGTGGATGTCCGCCAAGGTTTGTCCGGGCAGAGGCGAATCAGGCAGAACATGCAGTTCAGTCGTCGCGGTATGCAGTGCGTTGAGCTCCTCTTCTGGCGACTTACGCACAGGCAGCAGCTTCTGCATCGCGATGACGCTCCCTACGCCCACCAAGAGGCAGAACAGACCCGGTAGAGTGGTGGAAAAGAGACCTAACACATGGCCTGAAGTCTCAGCGTAGAATCCAGAGATAATCAAGTTAGGAGCCGTACCAATCAGCGTACAGACCCCACCCATACCAGCAGCATAACTCAAGGGGATTAGAAGTTTCGAGGGAGCAATACCCAGCTTCTTAGCCCACATCTTCACCACATTGATAAAAAGAGCCGCCACCGTGGCGTTAGTCAGAAAAGCCGAGAGAGCAGCCACAGGCAACATCAGTCGCACGATGGCCTTCCAGTAAGAGCCGGGTGTACCCAGCAGGTGTTTCACAATCCAATGCAGCACACCCGAGGCCTCCAAACCAGCCACCACAATATAGAGCGCACCTACAACCACCACTGAGCTCGATGAAAACCCTTTGAGCGCTTCGGTGGCAGGCAAGCAACCACAAATCACCAGTAGCGCCATCACCGCAAGAAAGACCATATCCGCCGGCAAACGCGTCTTCATCAAGGTGATAAACATACCCACCACCAGCACAATAGTTATCCATGCCTGCCAGTTCAATCCACAAAACAGTAGTCCTGTATCCACGATAAATAGAGTATAATAAAGTATAACAAACTGATTATCAACATCTTAAAAGCTTTCAGAACAACCAACAAGTACTTGAAAGTCCCCAAGCTGTCGCAAAACCGGTTGCAAGATAGAGATAATCCGCGTTTGTTGCAAGAAAAGAGAGAAAAAAATGTTCCAAAAAGCGTCTGTTAATCAGCTTAAGGATAATTCGCACAAAAATAGCGCCTCACTTGCACTTTGTTACGGAGAAAAGTACTATTTTTGCGGCATGAGAATGAACAAATTACATCAGAAGCATCATCCATCCAAGCTGCTCCGTCGGTTGGCGGGGCTCTCATTCATCGGCCTCATACTCTACTCATGCGCCAGTGTAGGACGCATTGAGGGTGGTCCGTATGACGAAACCCCTCCCGTCTTCCTCAAAGGTTCTCCAGCACCTGGAGCCTTACAAACCTCGAAAAAAAAGATTGTACTTGAGTTTGACGAATTTATCAAGCTCGACAAACCCAGTGAAAAGGTCATTATCTCGCCACCTCAGATTCAGCAACCCGAGGTAAAAAGCAATGGCAAGAAGGTAGTCATCACCCTTCAGGATACTCTGAAGGCTAATACGACCTACACCATTGACTTTGGCGACGCTATCCAAGACAATAACGAAGGCAACCCCTTGGAGAACTTCTTCTACACCTTCTCCACAGGCGAGCGTCTCGATACCATGGCCGTAGCCGGCACCGTACTCAACGCCATGAACCTCGAACCCATCAAGGGCATGTTGGTAGGCCTCCACAGCAATCTGGCCGATTCCGCCTTCACCACCACCCCCTTCGACCGTGTAGGGCGTACTGACAGCCGCGGCCACTTCTCCATTCGTGGTGTGGCCCCTGGCAGTTATCGCATCTATGCCCTGCAAGATGCCGATCAGAATGTCTATTTCTCACAGCCTGCTGAGGCCATCGCCTTCCAAGACTCCCTCATCATCCCCTCGATGGAGTGGCGTGAACGTGAAGACACCACTTGGGTCGATTCGCTCACTATCGACACTATTGTACATCGCCGCTACATCTATTATCTGCCCGACGACATCCTACTGCGTAGCTTCAAGGAGATTCCTCCCTACAACCGCCGTTTGATGAAGAGCGAACGCCCTACCCCGAAGGATTTCAACCTCTACTTCAATGCCGTGGCCGATACCCTTCCGCGCCTTCGTGGCCTCAACTTCGATGCCACTGACGCCTTTATCGTCGAGATGCCAACGGGCAAGCGTGATACCCTTCACTACTGGATTCGCGACTCACTCATCTACAAGATAGATACCCTGAAGATGGAGCTCACCTATTTCTATACCGATACCCTGCAACAGCTGGTTAATCGGATAGATACCCTGCAGCTCGTCTCCAAACAGCGTCCCAAGAGCGAGAAAGAGCTGGAAAAGGAGCGTAAGGAGAAGGAAAAAGAGCGTGAACGCCGCAAAAAGCGGGGTGAACCCGAAGAGGAGAAGACCAAATTCCTTGAGGTGGACCTCTTTGCCCCTTCATCTATCGACATCTACGACTACCTCACTTTCACCTTCAAGGAGCCCGTAGCCCGTTTTGATACAGCAGCCGTCCACCTCCGCCATAAGGTCGATACGCTATGGTACGATATGCCTTACGAATTCGAGCATGACTCCACAGACATCATGCGATACAACCTCTATGCCGACTGGTCAGCAGGTGAGAGTTACAGCATTGAGGTAGATAGTATGGCCATAACTGGCATCTACGGCCTTTTTACGGATAAAATCAAACGCGAATTTAAAGCCAAAACCCTTGAAGAGTATGGTCAGATTTTCTTCAACGTCATCGGAGCCGACTCCATCGCCTTTGTCGAACTGCTCGATACCTCAGACAAGGTGGTGCGTACGGTGCCAGTAACCAACGGTCGTGCCGACTTCTACTACCTCGCTCCAGGCAAGTATGGAGCCCGTCTGATTAACGACACCAATGGCAACGGCGTATGGGACACTGGCAACTACAGCCAGCATCTACAACCTGAGAAGGTGTGCTACTATCACCAGATACTCGAACTGAAGGCCAACTTCGACCTCACGCAAGATTGGTTTGTCAACGAACGCACCCCCGACCGTCAAAAGCCTGATGAGATGAAGAAACAGAAGCCCGATGAAGACCGCAAGAAGAAACAACGCGAAGAGCGCAATCGCCAACGCAACGGTTCCAGCAACTCATCACGCAACAGCGGTCGAAGCTATAGCTATTGACCAGTTGACGAGTTGTGTCAAGCTGACAAGTTGACCACTATTTGTTCTATTCATTCATGTTTCAAATGATACGTAAAATCGCTATATCGTTATTACTCTGCTTTGCCATGGGGGTTCCTCAGGTCGCTTTGGCGCAGTGCCAAGCTATTAATGAGGCCTTTCAGAGCGGAGAGCAGGTGGTTTACAACCTCTACTTCAACTGGAAGTTCATCTGGAAAAAGGTGGGCATTGCCAGCTTGACCACCAATGAAACCACCTATCAGCACAAACCCGCCTATCGCTTTACCTTGACCAGCGTCAGCAGCAAGCAGTGCGACTTCTTCTTCAAGATGCGCGACACGTTAACCTGCATGACCAGTCAGCTCCTCGAACCTCTCTACTTCCGCAAAGCGGCCGAAGAGGGCAAACGCTTCACCATCGACGAAGCCTGGTTCTCGTATGCAGACGGTCGCTCCAACGTGCATCAACGCCGCACGTGGATCAAGCCCGAACGAGAACCTTATGAGATGGACTACAGCGACGAACGTTGCATCTTCGACATGCTCAGCATTCTGGCACAAGCCCGTTCCTATCGGGCCGAAGATTATCAAGTAGGCGATAGAATCCATTTCCCTATGGCCACAGGCCGTCGTGTCGATCCACAAACCTTGATTTACCGAGGCAAGAAGAGGGTCAAAGCCGACGATGATAACAATTACGATTGCCTGGTTTTCTCGTTTGTAGAGTATGACAAGAAAAACAAAGAGCACGAGGTCATCACCTTCTACATCAGCGATGACCGCAACCACCTCCCCATCCGTCTCGACCTCTACCTCAACTTCGGCTGTGCCAAAGCCTTCTTTAAGAAGGTCCACGGCAACCGCTACCCTCTGCAGCCAGTCACCGATTAAAGGTTCACCCGATTAAATACCTCGTTCCATACTAACACCCGTATAAAACCATAAACTCCCCTCACGGTTTGCCGTTGAGGGGAGTTTCTTGTGATATTAATCAAATGTAGAAAGGATGCTTAGTCAGCCAGCTTAGCCTTGATAAAGTCACGATTCAGGCGAGCGATATTGCTAATCGAAACATTCTTGGGGCATTCAGCTTCGCAAGCGCGAGTGTTAGTACAGTTACCAAAACCCAGCTCATCCATCTTAGCCAACATAGCCTTCGCGCGACGCAGCGCTTCAGGCTTACCCTGAGGCAACAGATTCAACTGGCTCACTTTAGCCGAAACGAACAGCATAGCCGAACCGTTCTTACAAGCCGCTACACAAGCACCGCAACCAATACAGCTGGCAGCGTCCATAGCCTCATCAGCGATAGGCTTCGGAATAAGGATAGCGTTCGCATCCTGAGGAGCACCGGTACGAACGGAGATGTAACCACCAGCCTGCATAATCTTATCATAAGCCGTACGGTCCACCATCAAGTCCTTGATAACGGGGAAACCAGCCGAACGCCAAGGCTCAACCGTGATGGTATCGCCATCCTTGAATCGACGCATATAGATCTGACAAGTGGTAGCACCCGTAGCAGGTCCGTGGGGGTGACCGTTGATATAGAGAGAGCACATACCGCAGATACCCTCGCGGCAGTCATGATCGAACACTACAGGCTCCTTGCCCTCGCTGATCAGTTGCTCGTTCAAGATATCCAGCATTTCCAGGAAAGAGGTATCACCGGGGATATCCTTCATTTGGTAAGTTTCAAAAGCGCCCTTAGCCTTCGGACCAGCTTGACGCCACACTTTCAGTGTGAAAGATATATTTTTGTCCATACGTATAGTATTTCTTAATTCATTAATAAGGTAAATGGTTAGCTCTTGTAGTTACGAGTCTGAACCTTGATAGCTTCGTAAACCAGGGGTTCCTTAAGCAATACGGGAGCCTTTTCGTCGCTGCCTTGGTATTCCCAGCAAGCTACGTAGAAGAAGTTCTCATCATCGCGCTTAGCTTCACCCTCTTCAGTCTGATACTCTTCACGGAAGTGACCACCGCAAGACTCGTTACGGTTCAACGCATCGTAAGCAATCAGCTCTCCCATGGTGATGAAGTCCTGCAGACGGATAGCCTTATCCAGTTCGACGTTCATACCCTCCTTCGAGCCAGGGATAAACAGGTTGGTTTCGAACTCTTTGCGGATTTCCTTCAACTTGGCCAGACCAGTCTTCAGACCCTCTTCGGTACGACCCATACCCATGTATTCCCACATCACGTGACCCAGTTTCTTGTGGATAGAATCTACAGACTCCTTACCCTTGATGTTCATCAAGCGGTCAATCTTATCCTGGATAGCCTTTTCAGCCTCAGCGAACTCAGGCAAATCGGTAGAGAAACGAGGAACAGTGATTTGGTCAGCCAGGTAGTTCTGGATGGTGTAAGGCAATACGAAGTAACCGTCAGCCAAGCCCTGCATCAATGCAGAAGCACCCAGGCGGTTAGCACCGTGGTCAGAGAAGTTACACTCACCGATAGCGAACAGACCCTTGATAGAGGTCATCAGTTCGTAGTCCACCCAGATACCACCCATCGTGTAGTGGATGGCGGGATAGATCATCATCGGATTCTCATAGGGGCTTACGTCGGTAATCTCCTCATACATATCAAACAGGTTACCATAGCGCTGAGCAACCACATCCTTACCCAGACGGTTGATAGCCTCAGAGAAATCGAGGAACACAGCCAGACCGGTGTTGTTTACGCCGAAGCCCTTGTCGCAACGCTCCTTAGCGGCACGGCTGGCCACGTCGCGAGGCACCAGGTTACCGAAGGCGGGATAACGACGCTCCAAGTAGTAGTCGCGATCCTCTTCGGGGATATCCTTACCCTGCAGCGTACCCTCTTGCAACTTTTTGGCATCCTCCAGTTTCTTAGGCACCCAGATACGACCGTCGTTACGCAGAGACTCAGACATCAGCGTCAGCTTAGACTGCTTGTCGCCGTGAACGGGGATACAAGTGGGGTGAATCTGCACATAAGCCGGGTTAGCGAACCAAGCACCCTTACGGTAGCAAGCCATAGCGGCCGAGCAGTTACAAGCCATAGCGTTAGTAGAGAGGAAGTAAGCGTTACCATAACCACCGGTAGCGATAACCACAGCATGAGCGGCAAAGCGCTCCAGCTTACCCGTTACCAGGTTCTTAGCGATGATACCGCGAGCACGACCGTCAACCAGCACCACATCCTCCATCTCATAGCGCGTATAGAGTTTCACCGTACCGGCAGCTACCTGGCAGCTCAGCGCAGAGTAGGCACCCAGCAGCAGCTGCTGACCCGTCTGACCCTTAGCATAGAAAGTACGAGATACCTGTGCACCACCGAATGAGCGGTTAGCCAGCGTACCACCATATTCGCGAGCGAAGGGAACACCTTGAGCCACGCACTGGTCAATGATATTGTTAGAAACCTCAGCCAGACGATAAACGTTAGCTTCACGAGCGCGATAGTCACCACCCTTTACCGTATCGTAGAAGAGGCGATAAACCGAGTCACCGTCATTCTGGTAATTCTTTGCCGCGTTGATACCACCTTGAGCGGCGATAGAGTGAGCGCGACGGGGTGAGTCAGAGATACAAAAGTTGAACACTCTGAAACCCATTTCACCAAGTGAAGCGGCAGCGCTGGCACCAGCCAGACCCGTACCTACCACGATGATATCCAGACGACGCTTGTTAGCGGGGTTCACCAGTTTCTGGTGCGCCTTATAGTTGGTCCATTTCTCAGCAACCGGTCCTTCCGGTATTCTTGAATCTATCTTAGTCATAATCAATGTCTATATTAAAATGTTAAATCGACTACTTATAGCGGCGTGGCGTCTTAGCAGCAAGCGCCGCAGCCCATCATACCTTTAATAAAGAAAGCCACTACAACCAGTGCGAAGCCAATAACGATGATGGTTGAGTAGATCTTAGAGATGCACTCCCAGCGGCTAATCCAGGTCTGGTTGTTCCAGCCCAGCGTCTGCATAGCGCTCCAGAATCCGTGAGTCAGGTGGAACCAGAGGGCAGCGAGCCAAATCAGGTAAAGCACGCTGAACACAGGGTTGCTGAAGGTCTGCTGAATGTGATGCGCACCGTTAGCGGCATAAGCCAGTGTCAAGGTGTCAGCATGTCCACCCATCTGATGAATCAGTTCAGGCAGCTGCATCTTAGCCCAGAAATTTACCAGGTGCAGACCCAGACCAACAATCACGATGATACCCAGTACCAACATGTTCTGCGAGGCCCATTCCACCTTCTTCGGTCTCTCAGTCACCGCATAGCGTTCGCTACCGCGAGCCTTGCGGTTTTGCATCGTCAGCCAGAAGGCATAGATGATGTGAATCACAAACAGCGCAGCCAGTCCCACCGTAGCGACCAGTGCATACCAATTAGCTCCCAGGAACTCACAAATCATGTTGTACCCATCGGCTGAGATGAGAGCAACAAGATTCATCGCCATGTGAAACGTCAGAAACAGGACAAGTGCGATGCCCGTAACGCTCATCACCACTTTCCTTCCTACAGATGAATTAGTTAACCACATAAATGATTGAATTTAAGTTATTTAATAGTTAGAAAATAAGTTCGACAATTAAAGAGAATAGAATTCCATGCAAAAATAAGAGAAAAAGTGTGATAAAACAAGTGATTACAGAAATATTTCCATAAATAAGGCTTTAAAACCAAAGTTTAACTCAAGCCATCATGCATCTCCTCATCCTCCTCCTCTTGGTCAGCGTCGCGATTGCGCGGCAGGATTTCAATCGTCTCACCAGCAGCAGCCCGTTTTCTGACATTGCGAGGCGTATCACCAAACGAATCCTTACAAAAGTGAGCGAAATGAGAGAGGCTGTCAAACCCATACCTCCCGCTGATAACTCCGATGCGGTCTTTTGTCGTCAGCAAGTCATTCAGAATACCCTCTCGTCGCTTTTGCAGAACCCAGACATAGACAGGTACACCATAGAGGTTCTTGAACATCCGCCTAAAGGTCGTCATCGTATAGCCCCCCAAATGGGCAAACTCCTCCGTATTTCGAATCTTGGTATAGTTCTTCATCACAAAGTAATGGAATGACTCCGTATAGGTGCTGATTGGGAAGAAGAAAGTACCGATAACAGGCTGAGGATAGTAGTTTATCAGCACGTGTATAATCTCCTTGAACTTCAACTCCACCAGTGCCTGGCAGAGGGGCACCTCATCCACAAAATAGTGCGTGATATCATCCAGTAATCCCTTCAGTTTACGGTTTGCTTTCAAAGGGGTATAGATTGTAGGCGCATCATTCAGTTTGATTGTTTCATAGAACTTCGTCCGGCAGAGCGTAGGTACCTCGTTAAAGCGGCACATCAGGCAAACCACGTCAGTAATAGCCAGCAGCTCCACCTTCGAGCCGATAGCCTGCAGCACCGCTTCATCCCGATGCAACACCATGCCAGGGTACTCCTCGCTGTTAATCAGCATCTCCCCCTCCAGTATAAACAGAATAAAATTGGTCGATTGTTTCTCCGCTGAGAAGTGAGTACATTGAGCAAAATGGTGAAGCATCAACGTACCCTCTGATTTAGACAAGGTACATTGCGAGCAATCAACTCCATTTTGAGGACAATTATGCATAGGTTCAGCGGTTTTATTGATTGTTTTCGCAACAAAGATAACGAATATATGTGAAATATCGTCCATTTTTGCACTCTTTTTGTCTCAGAAGCACTCTTTTTGGTGAAGGATAGCTAACTTTGCCAACGAAAGTCGCCTATTATCATTCCAAAACAAGCAAGCAGATATGAAAAAGATGCTCCTCCTCTTAGCGCTACTGTGCACCGCAACCATCCAAGCCCAGAACTGGGAAATCAATACCGTACACCGCATCAACAGCTGGGATAGCGGGTTTATCCGCCAATATAATAAGGTCATCTCGCGAACTGAGCCCTACATCGCCGTCGGAGTCCCCGTAGCCATGGCCGTCGCCTCATGGATCAACCACGACAAACAGCTCTTCAAGGACGCCGTCTATGTAGGCACTAGCGTAGCCGGCACCTTTGTTCTGACCTACGGCATGAAGTACCTCTTCGACCGTCAGCGTCCCTATGAGCGATACCCCCATCGTGTCCACCCCTTCAGCACCGAGAGCTCCCCCTCGTTCCCTTCGGGCCATACTGCCACCGCCTTCGCCTTGGCCACGTCGCTCAGCATCAAGTACCCCAAGTGGTACGTCATCGCCCCTTCAGCCGTGTGGGCCTGCTCGGTAGGCGTCTCGCGCATGAACGAGGGTGTCCACTACCCCACCGACGTCCTTGCCGGAGCCGCCATTGGCGCCGGCTGTGCCGTCCTCAACATCTACGTCAACCGCTGGCTCAACAAGTGGCTCCTCGGCGGGTCATAAAATCCCCTCAATCTCCTTTAGCCTATTCACCATAAAGGTAGGCTGCTGCGGAGGGACAAAATCGGCCTGCCAGCGGTTAAAGAAGAGCGTATCGATGCCAGCCCCCATCGCCCCCTGTATATCGGTTGAGAAGTTATCCCCAATCATCAGCGTCCGCTTCGGGTCCGCCTTCGTCACCTCCAACGCATAGTCAAAGAACTGCTTCGAAGGCTTGTTCGCCCCCGCATCCTCGCTCAGCACAATCGTCTCAAAACACTCCAGCAAGCCGCAAGCCCGCAGCTTCTTATACTGCACCTCGTGGAACCCGTTGCTACAGATATGCAACCGGTACCCCTTCGCCCTCAGGTAATCCACCAACTCCTTCGCCCCCTCTACCAAGCCCGGCTTCACGGCACAGAGCGCCAAAAACTTATCACTAATCTCCAAGCAACGCTCCTCCGACACCTCCTCCAGGCCTCGACCCAAGCTCAGCGGCCGCCGAAAGCGCTCCACAATCAGGTAGTGCCGTTCAATCTCTCCCTTCGCATAGAGGCCCCACAGCTCCACGTTCGTCTTCCAGTAAGCGTCGTAAAACAGATCCGGTCGTTCAAAGTGATTCTCCAGGTGGAAGAAGTCATATAACTCCGCCAGGGCCAAAATCGCATTCCCTCGCGTATCATACAGCGTATCGTCAAAATCGCAAAACAGGTCAGTATATGGTGTCATTATTAAATAGGATAAAGAGTTCAAGGCGCAAAAATAAGCGATAAATCCCGAACCACCAAGAAACCTCGCTGCAAACTCACACACCCGAAGTGCAGAAAAATGTATCTTCAGGCATGAAATATCTGCGGAAAAGTGTAACTTTGCCGTGCCTTATCATATAAGAATAAAAAAATAATGAAACAAAGAATAGTTTTTCTTGACTGGTTACGCGTCATTGCCTGTCTGATGGTGATGATCGTACATGCTTGTGAGTGTATTTATTCAAACGATTACACCTTCTCTTTCCCATCAGAGAGTGCAAAGAATGCCATATTCTTCTATCAATCGTTCGTAAGGCCAACGGCCGTTCCACTGTTCCTCATGGCATCGGCATTCCTACTCATACCAGTCAAGACAGACACCATACAGTTCTTCAAGAAACGATTCACCAGGGTATTGATACCCCTGCTCGTCTTCCTGCCCCTCTATGCCGTACTCCCCACGTTGTGGGGTGCTCAGACATGGGCCGATGCCGTACAGGAGCTGCTGCATTGCTACATCAACTTCCCCGTATCAGGCTCACATCTATGGTTCGTTTACATGCTGTTAGGCTTGTACCTCATCATGCCAGTCATCTCGCCCTGGCTCGATAAGCTGAGCCGCAAGGAAGAGCTCATCTATCTGGGAATCTGGTTGTTTACCTGCACATTCTACCGATTGCGTCAGCTGATTGGCGACAACATTTTTGGCGAATGCTGGTGGAATCCTAACGCCACATTCTATTATGTATCAGGCTTTGCGGGGTACCTGCTACTGGCCCATTACATCCGCGTACACGTCAAGTGGAGCAAGAAAAAAATAGTATCCAGCTGCCTGCCTTTGCTGGCTCTGCTGTATGCCGTATGTTTCTTTAGTGCCAACTACTACAGCACACGAGCCACCGCCCCAGCCGTCCTCGAGCAAGATTGGCAGAACCTCACTCCCATAGCCATCAGCATGAGTTTCGCCCTGTTTATGCTATTCACCACCATCAAGGGCGGTACTGACAGCTGGTTATATCACAAGGTGATACTACCTATCTCAACAGCCAGTTATGGCATGTATCTGATGCACATGTTGATACTGCCGCATTGGTTTGGTCTGTACAACACGTTGCTCCCCGCCTGGCTCACCATCCCAGCCACCGCCATCTCAACATACATTTGCAGCTTCGTCATATCCTGGACTATTAGCAAGCTACCGTTTGGCAAGTACATTGTCGGATAAGAAATGTACCACCAATCATGCGTACCCCCGTGCGGGAAAAACTGTTATCTGTTATCTGTTACATTCTTGCGGGGAGAGTGAACGGATATGCTCCGTTTTTAGCGAACGGGTATCGACTGGAATACACGTTTCTAAATTGCAAAATAAGAGACTAATCGGCTTAATTTTCAACTATGCCCTTTTATTTTACAGTTATATCATACTGATAATCTTTGTGTTACATACAATTTTCAAAATAAGCATGTAAGAGAGACTTCCAATTCGCGTAGTAAATCTGTTTTAGAGGCGCTGCTCCACCGAAGTGCAGAAAAATGTATGTTCAGGCATGAAATATCTGCGGAAAAGTGTATCTTTGCATCAGAAATAAGTGCAGAAAAATGTATTAGTATATATGTATAGGTCTATATTACAACAACTTACAGAGTGGAAGAATGGGTCAGACAGAAAACCTCTGATTCTTAATGGTGCACGTCAGGTAGGAAAAACCTGGATACTACGCGAATTCGCCCGTCAGGAATACGCCAAAGAAGCCTACGTCATTTGCCGAAAGAATGAGTATGCCCGCCTGCTCTTTGCCCAAGATTTTGATATCGAACGCATCCTCCGCGGACTACGCGCAATCACCTCGACAGACATCACACCCGGCGAT
>CAMAMO010000002.1 GCA_945836915.1 uncultured Mediterranea sp. | reverse complement strand
GAGCGCATCGAGGAGTTAGCCCACATGTTAAGCGGAGCCACTTTGACCCAAGCTGCCCTGGATAACGCCAAAGCCCTGCTTAATCGCCACGTATAATAAGGAATAGAAAACTCGTCAACTTGTTAACTCGTCAACAATAATATTATAGTCAATTAAATAGCAAAAAGAATGAATGATATGATATTTGGCGTAAGGGCTGTGATAGAAGCCTTAGAAGCCGGTAAAGAGATAGATAAGATTCTGGTAAAACGCGATATTCAGAGCGAACTCTCCAAGGAACTCTTTGCTGCACTGAAAGGCAGCACCATTCCTGTTCAGAGGGTACCTGTTGAACGACTGAACCGTATCACCAAGAAGAATCACCAGGGTGTGGTGGCCTTTATCTCACCGGTGACCTACCAACTGACGGAGCAGGTAGTTCCCTTCCTCTTTGAGCAAGGCAAAAACCCCTTCTTCATCATGCTCGATGGGGTAACCGATGTGCGAAATTTCGGAGCCATTGCCCGTACCTGTGAATGTGCAGGAGTAGATGCCATTATCATCCCTAACCGCGACAGTGTTTCAGTCAATGCGGATGCTGTCAAAACCTCTGCCGGAGCGCTGCATAAGCTACCCGTATGCCGCGAGGTCAATTTGACAACTACACTGAAATACTTGAAAGAGAGTGGATTCCGCATCATAGCCGCTACTGAAAAAGGAGATTACAATTATACTCAAGCAGATTATTCCGGTCCGCTCTGCATCATCATGGGAGCAGAAGACAAGGGAGTATCATACGACAATCTGGCCCTCTGCGATGAATGGGTCAAAATCCCGATGAAGGGCACCATTGAATCACTCAACGTCTCTGTAGCCGCAGGTATCCTGATCTACGAGGCTATTAAACAACGCGATTAACAGTACCAATCATGAAAAAAATATCGTACCTATTTCTCCCCCTCCTATTGTTTGCTTTCACATCAGAACTCTTAGCTCAAGCGCCCAAGTGGATGGATAAAGCACGCCAATCGGTTTTCTCCGTCGTAACCTTTGATGCCGAGGGTAATGTGAAAGGCAACGGCAACGCCTTCTTCGTCAGCGAAGATGGTGTGGCACTCTCCGACTACAACCTCTTTCGTGGCGCCTCACGCGCCGTAGCCATCAGTACACAGGGGCAGCAACTGCCTGTAGCCTGCATCCTTGGAGCTAACGACCTCTTTGACGTTATCAAATTCAAGGTTGAGGTAGCCAAAAAAGTAACCCCGCTACCTATCGCTCAGACCCAACCTACCGAGGGGGCAACCATCTATCTGCTCCCCTACTCCACACAGAAGAGCCGCACATACACACAGGGTACCCTGCAAGCCATTGACAAAGCAACGGGCGATTATGGCTTCTACACCCTGGCCTTGCCCCTAAAAGAAAAGATGGTAAGCTGCCCACTTATGACAGCAAGCGGAGAGGTGTTTGGCTTGGCACAACGAGCCAGCGGTCCGGATACCGCCACGACCAGTTATGCCATGGACGCACGTTATGCCATGGATCTAAAAATCACTCCCCTCTCACTAATGGACCACACCTTGCAATCCATTGCCATCCGCAAAGCACTCCCCGACACTGAAGAGGAGGCGTTAGTCACCCTCTACATGGCTTCAACCCAATTGACGGCCGATCGCTATATGGCGCTCCTCGACGACTTCATTGCCCAATATCCGCAAAGTGCCGATGGGTACATGCGAAGAGCATCGCAACGGATGTTCATGGGCACCGATGAGGCCTCGATGAAGTTGATAGAGCAGGATATGGACCAAGCGCTACAGGTAGGCAGTAAGCCTGATGAGGTACGCTACAACCGCAGCCGACTGATTTACAACTACCTAATCAATGGGCATAGTGGCTATAAAAATTGGAGCTACACCAAAGCACTCGACGAAATAAACCAAGCCATTGCCACCAATCCCCTGCCAATGTACAAACAGTTAGTAGGCGACATCTGCTTCGCTGACCAAAAGTATGCCGATGCCCTCAAGGCTTATGAAGAGGTGAATCAAACCAATCTGGCCTCACCTTCTACCTTCTACAGCGCTGCGAAGACGAAAGAGCTACTCGAAGCGCCTGCCGAAGAGGTGTTAGCGTTGCTGGACAGCTGCGTGGTTCGCTTTACTACCCCCTACACCAGCGAGGCAGCTCCCTACCTGCTGGAGCGTGCTCAGGCGCGAATGAATGCCAAGCAAGCCCGCGGTGCGGTAGCCGACTTTGATGCCTATTTCGAGGCGTCAAAAGGACAAGTCAATGACCTTTTCTACAGTTTCCGAGCGCAAGCCGCTCTACAGTCGCGTCAATTCCAACGGGCTTTGGACGATTGGACCAAGGCTATAGAAATCAATCCTAAGGAGCTGACCTATCGAGCAGAATTGGCTGTAGTCAACATTCGAGTAGGACGTAATGAAGAGGCTATCAAGCAGTTGCAAGAGGCCTTGTCTATCGATGCCAACTATGCAGAAGCCTATCGGTTGATGGGTTTGGCCTATGTGCAAATGAAGAAAAAGGAGGAGGCTCGCAAGCATTTTGAGAAAGCCAAAACCCTTGGTGCCCCTGATATAGATGCTCTTATAGAGAAACATTGTAAATAAGCCAGTCAGCCAAGAACAACGGTTCAGGAATCTATCGTACAATAATTTTGTAAATAGAGCCTATTGATTATATTAGTATTAACAACTTAAAAACAGGAATTCGAAAAATGAAAAAAGTTATTTGTAGTGAGAAGGCTCCCGGCGCTATCGGACCTTACAGCCAAGCTATCGAGGCCAATGGCATGGTGTTTGTTTCAGGTCAGCTGCCCATTGATGCAGCGACTGGCGTAATGGCTGAGGGTATTGAAGCCCAGACCCGCCAGTCACTGGAGAATATTAAGCACATTCTCGGTGCAGCCGGCTTGGATATGAATCACATCGTAAAGACCACCGTATTGCTGGCTGATATGTCGCTCTTTGGCGAGATGAACAAGGTTTATGCCACCTTCTTCCAGGGCAACTGTCCGGCTCGCTGCGCCTTTGCAGTCAAATCTCTACCCAAGGATGCCTTAGTGGAGATTGAGTGCATCGCGGTTCGTTAAAAGATCGGCTACGATATAGCTACTGCCTCCCACGAAGATAAAGTCTTCTGGGAGGCTCTCCGTTTGTGCAGCAATCACTGCTGACACAACATCTGGAAAGCAATGTCCCTTCAGACCAGCCTCAGCAGCTAAACAGGCAAACTCCTCCACCGGTAGAGCCCTATGAACACTGGCTTGAGTAAAATAATAGATAGCCTCTTGAGGTAACAGAGCCAATACACCACGAATATCCTTATCGTTGACCATACCCACTACGATACGCAAGGTGCTACACGACTGTTTACGCAACTGTTCAACCACATAGCTGATGCCTCCTACATTATGACCGGTATCACACACTAAACGAGGTGACGTTTGTAACTGCTGCCAGCGGCCCTGTAAGCCAGTCAACTCAACTACTTCAGCAAAGCCTCGGCGTACGTCGGCTTCAGATATACGATAACCAGCCTGAAGCAAGAGAGGAATCGCTGCCAAGACAGTAGAACGATTCTTTATCTGATAGAAACCCTTGAGTTCCATCTCCATATCGTCATATACCGGATGTTTCAATGCCTCAGCAAAGCAGATGGGGGCCTCCATTTCACGTGCCTTGGCCTCGAAAACCGGACGCGTTTCATCCACCGTCTCTCCAATGACCACAGGGGTGTGAGACTTGATTATGCCCGCCTTTTCAGCAGCGATGGCAGCCAACGTACCTCCTAAAAATTGGGTATGATCAAAACTGATATTGGTAATCACACACAAATCAGGCGAAATAATATTGGTACAATCCAAACGGCCACCTAAACCGACCTCTATGACCGCCACATCCACTTGTTGGTCTGCAAAATAGCGGAATGCCATACCGGTAGTTAGTTCAAAAAACGAAGGGTGAAGAGGTTCAAAAAAGGCGCGATGCCTTTCCACAAAATCCACAACATAAGCCTCAGAGACTGGCTTACCATTCACACGGATGCGCTCACGAAATTCTACGAGATGAGGTGACGTATAAAGTCCCACTTTGTAACCGGCTGATTGCAAGATAGCAGCCAAAGTGTGTGAACAAGAACCCTTACCATTCGTACCAGCAACATGAATCGTACGGAAAGAATGGTGCGGATGTCCCAAATGAGCATCAAGTAACTGCGTATTGGTCAAACCTTCTTTGTAAGCTCCAGCACCCACTTGCTGAAAAAGAGGGGCGCTTTCATAGAGGTATTTAATCGTCTCAGAATATGTCATAACTCGTATATACATCATTAACAAACGGTGCAAAGGTACGCTTTTCTCTCCGTATCTGATACAAATCAACGTAAATTTTCCATGAATAGATAAAGAATCTTTATAATTCTTTTTTAATTGAGGAAAATGACCTATCTTTGTGGCGGAAAATTTACACTAATCACGTTACGTATGAAAAAGAATTTGATTCATCGTTACCTTTCGAGCACAGTACTTCCCATATGGGCCATCTTGCTCCTTGACTTGCTTATCATCGTCATCTCTTGCTTAATGGCGTATGCTTTGCGCTACGATTTCCGAAGCATCTTTTCAGAAACATCATCTATAGATCGTACTATCATCTGGGCTCTGGCAGCGAATTTACTTTGTTTCCGCCTCTTCCGTACCTACTCGAACGTACTGCGCTTCTCCTCATTTGTCGATATCATGCGCATTTTCGTTTCCCTCTCTACAGCGTTTACAGCGTTGATTGGTTTGAGTTTTGTATCAGAACAATATATCGGCATGAAGGTAGCCCCTATCAGCGTACTCTTCATGGGCTATATCATCAGTTTTACCATGATGTGCTGCTCACGAATTGTCACTAAAATGATGTTTGAGCGTATCAACTTCGATGGTCGTCACAGCGCCAATGTCTTTATATATGGAGCGAAAGAGGCAGGCGTTAACATCGCCAAATCTATGCGTGTCTCGCTAAGCAATCACTTCCGCTTGCGCGGTTTCATTGCTGATGAAATAGAACTGATTGACAAAATTATCATGGGTGTTAAGGTCTATCCAAATGATGAGAACCTCTTCAATATACTGGCTGAACGCGAAGTGGATACGATTATTGTCTCGCCGGCTAAAATGAATGAACTGAAAAAGAGCGATATGGCAGACAGACTGCTGGCACACAATATCAAACTGCTGACCGCTCCACCTATCAGTGAGTGGAATGGTACCTTGCAACCCGCCCAGATCAAGGAGATTCAGATTGAAGATTTGCTTCAACGCGACCCTATTCAGATTGATATCCACAAGGTTGCTTCACACCTTGAGGGGAAGCGAGTGATGATTACCGGGGCTGCTGGTTCTATAGGAAGCGAAATCATGCGTCAAGTGGCTACTTTTAACCCCTACAAACTGATTTTGGTCGATCAAGCAGAGACTCCACTCCACGACATTCGCTTGGAACTGCAAGATCGCTGGCGCAATATCGACGCATCCACACTTATTGCAGACATCTCTAACCCCACCCGTCTGGAAGCTATATTCAAAGAGTTCAGACCCCAATACATTTTCCATGCAGCTGCCTACAAACATGTACCGATGATGGAGGACAACGTCTCTGAATCCATTCAGATTAATGTAGCAGGTACCCGTAATCTAGCTGACTTGGCCGTTAAATATGGTGCTGAGAAGTTTGTGATGATTTCAACCGATAAAGCTGTTAACCCCACCAACGTAATGGGTTGTTCAAAACGTATCTGCGAAATCTACGTGCAATCATTGGCCAAAAAAATTATGGAAGAGGGAGGAAAGACGCAGTTTATCACCACCCGATTTGGCAATGTACTGGGTTCTAACGGATCGGTTATTCCACGCTTCCGCGACCAGATTCAGCGTGGCGGACCCGTCACAGTCACTCACCCCGAAATTATCCGCTACTTCATGACCATTCCTGAGGCATGTCGTTTGGTACTCGAAGCAGGCAGTATGGGACATGGCGGAGAAATTTATATCTTCGATATGGGTAAACCGGTGAAGATTGTTGATTTGGCTCGCCGTATGATCAGTCTCTCGGGGCGTACCGATGTCAAAATTGAATTCACCGGATTACGCCATGGTGAAAAGCTTTATGAGGAGTTGCTTAACATCAAGGAACTGACCAAACCTACCCATCACGAGAAAATCATGATTGCTAAAGTCAGAGAGTATGACTACGATGAAGTGAAAGAGCGCATCCAACATCTGATCGAAATAAGCTATACTTATGACCAGATGAAGATTGTAGCCGCCATGAAGGATTTAGTACCTGAATTTATCAGTAAAAACTCGATTTTTGAGTCCCTCGACAAGAAATAATAGGTCAAAAAGGGAAAATATAGACCAAAAAAAGAAAAAGTAAAGTAAAAGCTTGGATTTCTCATCCAAGCTTTTTATTTTTGGGGATTATTAAGCAATGTTTAGTAAAAGAAACCCTCAAAAAAAAGAACATTCTAACATGACATCAAATAACCTGATACAGTCCATAACAAACTTCTATACCGACGGTTTCAGACAGATGACGTGGGGACGGACACTTTGGGTGCTGATACTGCTGAAGTTGTTTATTATGTTTGGTATTCTAAAACTGTTTTTCTTTCCGGACTTCCTCAGTTCAAAAGCCAAAGGCGATGAAGCAGGGTATGTGAGTACCCAACTGATTATCCAAGCGATGAATGAAGACGAGCCCCTGGAATCTACAGACCAAGAGTGACCATGAGAGACTAAAATCTTTATTACCTAAATAGTATTGCGTATGTTTGAACACATCGACACATCATTGATTGACTGGTCAAGAGCACAGTTTGCCTTGACAGCCATTTACCACTGGTTATTTGTACCATTAACCTTGGGATTAGCGGTCATCATGGGCTTAATGGAGACTTTCTACTATCGCACAGGCGATGAGAAATGGAAACGTTCAGCCCAATACTGGATGAAACTCTTCGGCATCAACTTTGCCATCGGAGTGGCTACTGGATTGATTCTGGAGTTTGAGTTTGGCACCAACTGGAGCAACTACTCTTGGTTTGTAGGTGATATCTTTGGTGCTCCACTGGCTATTGAGGGCATATTAGCCTTCTTTATGGAAGCCACCTTTATTGCCGTCATGTTCTTTGGCTGGCAGAAGGTTAGCCGTGGGTTCCATCTAGCCTCAACCTGGCTGACAGGTTTGGGTGCTACCATCTCTGCCTGGTGGATACTGGTAGCCAATGCCTGGATGCAAAACCCCGTGGGCATGGCCTTCAATCCCGATACAGCCCGTAACGAGATGATTGATTTCTGGGCTGTAGCCACCTCATCAATGGCTGTCAACAAGTTCTTCCACACCGTACTGTCTGCTTGGGTCGTAGGCGCACTTTTTGTAGTAGGTGTCAGTTGCTGGTATCTTATCAAAAAGCGCCATCAGGCCTTTGCCCTCCGTAGCATTAAAGTTGGAGCCTCAGTAGGTCTGCTGGCTGCTCTGCTCACTGCTATGACCGGTGATAACTCCGGTTATCAGGTGGCTCAAAAGCAACCGATGAAGTTGGCTGCCATGGAAGCACTCTATGATGGCGAAAGCAGTGCCGGACTGGTAGCCATGGGTCTGCTCAATCCCGCCAAACAGAAGGCTGATGATGGTGTCGATCCGTTCATCTTCCGCATTGAAATCCCCTACATGCTCTCCATGTTGGCCGAGCGTAACTTGGATGGTTTTGTACCAGGTATCAACGATTTACTAAAGGGCGGCTATACGCTGAAAGACGGTAGCACGGCCC
Source organism: uncultured Mediterranea sp. (assembly GCA_945836915.1). Classification (GTDB taxonomy): domain Bacteria; phylum Bacteroidota; class Bacteroidia; order Bacteroidales; family Bacteroidaceae; genus Bacteroides. Next base: position 35,338 of record CAMAMO010000002.1, on the reverse strand, counting down.
TCGCTGCAGAAGAGAAGATGGCGCGTGGCCGTCAGGCTATCGCTGCCTTTGCCACCTACCGTAAATCCAAGGCGGAAGGTAACGAAGAGGTTGCAGCGACAGCCAAAGCCACCCTCCAAGAGAATATGCCCTACTTTGGTTATGGGTACATTAAGCAGGTTGATGACCTGGTACCCAATGTACCCCTTACTTTCTATATGTTCCGCGTCATGGTGATGCTGGGTGGTTATTTCATCTTCTTCTTTGCTTTGGTACTCTTCTTGGTTTATCGGAAAGATCTCACCGCCTTACCCTGGATGCAGTGGATTGGTCTGCTGTCGCTACCTTTGGGTTATATCGCCGGACAGTCGGGCTGGGTAGTGGCAGAATGTGGCCGTCAGCCTTGGGCCATCCAGGACATGCTTCCTGTGGGCACAGCCGTCTCAAAACTAGAGGTGGGCTCAGTACAAACCACCTTCTTCCTCTTCCTGTTACTCTTTACCATCTTGCTGATTGCAGAGATTGGCATCTTGGTCAAAGCAATCAAAAAAGGGCCTGAGGAGTAAGCCCAGTGTACCTAGTGTTTTCCTTTTATTATGATTTGATTGACAGAATAAACTGCATACCTTAATATCATTCACCATTATGACTGAATATCTTTTCCTTCAACACTACTGGTGGTTTATCGTCTCCCTACTGGGTGCGATATTAGTCTTCTTGCTTTTCGTACAAGGAGGTAACTCGATGGTCTATTGCCTTGGTCGCACCGAGCAAGAACGCCGCATGATTATGAACTCTACAGGCCGTAAGTGGGAATTCACCTTTACGACACTAGTCACCTTTGGTGGAGCCTTTTTCGCCTCTTTCCCTCTGTTCTACAGTACCAGCTTCGGCGGTGCATACTGGCTCTGGATGATTATCCTCTTCAGTTTTGTACTACAAGCTGTAAGTTATGAGTTCCAGTCAAAGGAGGGCAACTTGCTGGGGAAAAAGACATACCGCGCTTTTCTGATTGCTAATGGCATCATCGGTCCGCTGCTACTGGGCGGTGCGGTGGCTACCTTCTTCACTGGTTCTGACTTCCTTATCAACAAGAACAACATGGCCAATGAGTTGATGCCCGTCATCAGCCAATGGGGCAATGGCTGGCATGGTTTAGACGCTTTAACCAATCCTTGGGTATGGGTGTTGGGATTGGCAGTCTTCTTCCTATCACGCGTGCTGGGTATCCTCTATATCATGAACAACATTAACGATGAGAACCTCCGTTCACGCGGAAGCGTACAGCTCATAGGCAATGCGGTGCCATTTGTGGTACTCTTTGTCATCTTCCTGGTTTACGTGGTTATCAAGGATGGCTATGCCGTAGATTCTGCAACCGGAGTCATTGTCATGGAGCCCTACAAATACCTGCACAACTTGCTGGAGATGTGGTACGTGCTGTTAACCTTGCTGGTTGGTGTCGTACTGGTTCTATTTGGTGTGATCCGCACAGTCGTTAGCAAGAGTTACATCGGTGGTATCTGGCCGGTAGGTATCGGTGTTATACTGGCTGTGTTGGCCCTGTTGCTCTGCGCTGGTTGGAATGATACAGCCTACTATCCCTCGACTGCCGACCTGCAGAGTTCGCTCACCATCACCAACAGCTCTTCCAGCCTCTTTACACTGCGCACCATGGCCTATGTATCCATTCTGGTACCCTTCGTACTAGCCTATATTATCTACGCCTGGCGTCAAATTGACAGCAAAAAGATTGATGCTGAGGAGATGACAAGAGAAGAGCACCTCTATTAAAAATAAGACAAAAGAATATATTGGATAGTAAAACATGAAACATATCTTTATTGCTGGAGTGGCACTGCTCCTCCTCTGCTTGACTGCCTGCAACTCCTCTACAAAAAAGAGTCAGGTGCAACTGACAGAGATGAGCAGTGATGAAAAACCTTCAGAACAACCAAAGGCCATGTCGTCCATAGAATTGGTTGATATCATACAGGTGAAAAAGGAGCCGTATGAATACAAGATTATGCGTCGTTGCGACCAGAATCTACCCTTGATAACCAATGCAGAGGGACAGAGCTACTACGACAATCGCATCATCCTACGACTTAGTTACCAACACCAAGTACGCTATGAGCGCGTCTTTACGAAGCAAGACTTTGCCCAATTGGTCAATGCCCGCTTCTTAAAGCATGCCCGTTTTGAGGGAATGGCCTTCGATTGTGTAACCGATGCTGGTACCATCCGTTTCACGGCCAGTCTGACCTACCCTGAATCAGACCTCTACCTCCCTATCCGAATCACCTTGACCACCCAAGGCAAAATGACGATGGAGTGTGATGAGACTTTGGACGAACTGCCCATCGAAGAGAATGTAACCCAAGGATAACTAAGGACCCATAAAGATTTAGACCAATGAATTACGGATTTATCAAGGTAGCGGCCTGTGTGCCCCGTGTTAAAGTGGCCCATTGCAACTACAACTGTGATGAGATAGTGAAGGAAATTATCCTAGCCGATGCTAAAGGCGTGGAGATTATTACCTTTCCTGAGTTAAGCATCACAGCCTATACCTGTGGCGATCTCTTTGCCCAGCAACTGCTCCTCGATGAGGCACAGCGTGGGCTCTTCAAAATTTTGAGTGATACACGTCAGCTGGATATCATTGCTATCGTGGGTATGCCCATCGCCATAGATGGAACCCTTATCAATGCCGCTGTCGTGATACAACACGGAAAGCCGTTAGGAGTTGTACCCAAGACCTACCTGCCCAACTACAAGGAGTTTTATGAGAAGCGCTGGTTTACCTCGTCACGCGATATACGCGCTACGCAGGTACGCATTTGCGGCCAACAGGTACCGTTAGGTATTGACCTACTATTTGAGACCCCTACCACCACTTTTGGCATCGAATTGTGTGAAGACATGTGGGCTGTTATCCCTCCCAGTTCACGGCTGGCATTAGAGGGAGCAGAGATAATTTTCAACCTCTCAGCCTCAGATGAGAGTATAGGCAAGCACAGCTACCTTTGCCAACTGGCATCCCAGCAGTCTGCTCGCTGTATCAGCGGCTATGTTCTCTCCTCATGCGGTTTCGGCGAATCAACGACTGATGTGGTATTCGCGGGAAACGGGTTGATTTATGAAAATGGCCAACTACTGCAACGCAGTGAGCGTTTCAGTTTGGATTCACAGACCATCATCAGCGAAATAGATGTAGAACGTCTGCGCACCGAACGCCGAGTCAATACCACCTTTGCCGCATGCAGAGCCACACTATCCGATGAACCTTTCCGCCGTGTGGCTACAGACTTAACCAATCCCCGCCAACTGACTTTGACACGCACCTTTGACCCTCATCCCTTTGTTCCACAAGGAGCAACACTCGACGAGCGATGCGAAGAAATCTTTGCCATACAGACCAACGGACTGGCACAGCGGCTGGTTCATACCAAAGCCAAGAGTGCTGTAGTAGGCATCTCTGGCGGTCTCGACTCCACCCTTGCGTTACTGGTTTGCGCACGCACCTTCGACCGCTTGGGTTGGGATCGCAAAGGCATCATCGGTGTGACTATGCCTGGCTTTGGCACTACAGACCGCACCTATAACAATGCCATATCACTCATGCAATCACTCGGTATTACCATCCGAGAGATAAGCATTCGCGAAGCCTGTCTGCAGCACTTTGCAGATTTGGGTCATGACGAAAAAGTACATGACGTAGTCTATGAGAACTCACAGGCCCGTGAACGTACGCAGCTGCTGATGGACATTGCTAACCAGACATGGGGACTGGTCGTTGGAACGGGTGACCTCTCAGAGTTATCACTTGGTTGGGCTACCTACAACGGTGACCACATGTCTATGTATGGCGTCAATGGCAGTGTACCGAAAACATTGGTGCGCCACCTGGTCAAGTGGGTGGCTAACAACGGTGTTGATCAAACCTCACGCCTCACCTTGCTCGACATTGTCGATACCCCTATCAGCCCCGAACTGATACCTGCCAATCCGAATGGCGAGATAGCCCAAATCACAGAAGATCTGGTAGGTCCGTATGAGCTGCATGACTTCTTCCTCTACTACATCATGCGGTGGGGATACCGTCCCAGTAAAGTCTATTATCTGGCCATGCAGGCTTTCCGTGGTAGCTATAGTGACGATACTGTTAAGAAATGGCTCAAGACCTTCTGTCGAAGGTTCTTCAATCAACAATTCAAGCGCTCCTGCCTACCCGATGGTCCAAAGGTTGGAAGTCTCTCTATCAGTCCTCGTGGAGACTGGCGCATGCCGAGCGATGCCTGCAGCGACTCATGGCAAGCTGATATAGATGCCCTTTAAATGATATGATAAACAGAGTGGGGAAGCTTAGCAAAGCTCCCCCACTCTGTTTTATTACTCTAGCGTCTTTTAAAAGAAGAACCTAAGGATATCGTTGAAATTTGCCCAGAAAAGGAGAATGAAAAGTAGAGCCATACCTGTCATCTGTGCATACTCCATAAACTTATCGCTGGGCTTCCTGCGAGTGACTATCTCATAGAAAAGGAAAAGGACATGACCACCATCCAGGGCTGGAATAGGCAGAATATTCATAAAAGCTAAAATAATACTAAGGAAAGCCGTCATATACCAGAATTGGTGCCAATCCCACGTAGCGGGGAAAATACTACCAATCGTACCGAAACCACCCAGCTGTTTAGCTCCCTCCTTAGAGAAGAGATACTTCATCTGACCGACATAGCCCTTCAAAGTCTGCACACCCAAAGCTACTCCCGCAGGTAGAGAGGCAAAGAAACCATACTCTTTAGTCACTACAGGATAGAGCCGTTTGGTATCTGTACAAGCCGAGAAGCCCATCAGATAGGTTGAGTCAAGGGCTACCTCAACCACCTGCTGTACACCTCTACGATAAAGCGTCACCTCAATCAAGCGGTTAGCACGCACCAGCGAATCGCCATGCGCAGTCAAGTTTCCATCATCACTCCGTACACCTGGAGACAATAATAACTCAGCCTCTGCCTGACGGCGCTGATCCAACATCTCACGGAGGTCATAGAAAGCCACCTGCTGACCATTCAGTTTGGTAATACTATCCCCCACCTGGATGCCAGCCAATGCCGCTGGGCCATCTGATCGCAGGCTGTCAATTAAACAGGGCATACGGAAGGTAGCGAATCGAACGCTGTCTGCAAGCAAGCGGTCCATCATGTCATCAGGTATATAGACCGATACCTCTTCGCCTTGACGAAGCACTGTGACCTGACGGGCATCGACTACCGCCGTAAGCAAATCTCCCCCCAAACGTTCAAAAGATACCCCATCAGCCGAAATCAGAACATCACCATCCTGAAAGCCCACCTGATGAGCCGTTTCATTGTAATCCATACCGAGAGGAGCCTGACTCACGGGAATATATTGATCACCCCATGCAAAGAGAATCATGGCATAGATAAAGAGTGCCAGCAAGAAGTTGAATACCACGCCACCCACCATAATGAGCAGGCGTTGCCACGCCGGCTTGGCACGGAACTCCCAAGGTTGAACAGGCTGTTTCATCTGCTCAGTATCCATCGATTCATCAATCATACCGGCAATCTTCACGTAACCACCCAAAGGCAACCATCCTACGCCATACTCCGTTTCACTGTTACGAGGACGAAACTTAAAGAGGGTGAACCAAGGGTCAAAGAAGAGGCAGAACTTCTCCACACGAGTTTTGAAGAGACGTGCAAAGAGGAAATGTCCACCTTCGTGAATCATTACGAGCAAAGACAAACTCATCACGAGCTGCAAAGCTCGAATCAAAAATGTTTCCATCTAATCTATCTTTCTGGTTTAATACTATATTATTTAAAGAGGTACTTGCTTAATGAATCAACTCAGCCGCCAGGCGTCGCACTTCAGCATCTGTTGCCACATAATCCTCATATGAGGGCTTAGCCAAGAAAGATGCCCGGCTCATTGTCTGTTCGATGACATCGCTCATGCCCAGGAAGGAGATGCGGTCGTTAAGGAAAGCCTCAACTACCACCTCGTTAGCCGCATTGACGATACAAGGCATATTTCCTCCTCTATGAATCGCCTCGTAGGCCAAGGCCAGATTACGGAAACGCTCCAAGTCAGGCTGTTCAAAGGTCAGTTCAGCACAATTCATCCAGTTGATGCGTGGAAATGAAGCCTTGATACGCTGCGGATACGAAAAGGCATACTGAATAGGCAGACGCATATCGGGCATACCCAGCTGCGCCTTGATAGCGCCATCCTCAAATTGCACCATACTATGCACAATGCTCTGCGGATGTACAACCACCTCAATCTGCTCTGGCTTTACACCGAAGAGCCATTTGGCCTCCATCACCTCAAATCCCTTGTTCATCATTGAGGCTGAATCAATCGTAATCTTCGCCCCCATGCTCCAATTAGGATGTTTCAAGGCCTGTTGACGGGTAACGTGGGCCAATTGTTCATGCGTATAGGTGCGGAAGGGTCCGCCTGAAGCGGTAAGAATCACCTTCTCGATAGGTGTGTCAGCCTCTCCGGCCAAACATTGAAAGACAGCTGAATGCTCTGAATCCACCGGAAGAATCGGCGTACGGTTCACATGAGCCAGTTCATTGATCAGTTCACCAGCCACCACGAGAGTCTCTTTATTGGCCAAAGCGATGGGCTTATGTGCCTTGATAGCATGCATAGTCGGTTTTAATCCTGCATAGCCCACCATGGCGGTCAGCACCATGTCAATATGTTGGTCTGTCACCACCTCACAGAGCGCTTCGCTGCCAGCATACACTTTGATAGGCAAATCAGCCAATGCCTCCTTCAACTGGTTGTAGCGTTCTTCATTGGCAATGACTACCGCCTCAGGCCTGAACTTTCTTGCCTGTTCTATCAGCATATCGACCCGATTGTTAGCAGTCAACACATAGGCTTCATAGAGGTCAGGATGCTCTTCAATCACTTGAAGAGCCTGTGTGCCAATGCTCCCTGTGGAACCTAATATGGCTATCTGTTTTTTCATTTCAGTGTTTTTTGTTTATAAGTTGATAAGTTTACGTGTTGCCAATTATATTTTTGTTTTAGTAGAAAAGGCTAAAAAAGGATGTAATGTTCCGGGTTAACGGCTCTACCTTCTTGCCATAATTCGAAGGTGAAATAGGGACTTTTACTCTTTTCGCTCTTGCCCATCGTCTGAGCTATGACCTGGCCAGCCTTTACACGGTCGCCCTCCTTGCAGTTCAACGACCGGCACCATTTATAGACCGAGACAAATCCACGGCTATGCTGTATCATCACCATGTAACCACCCTCTGTTGTATAACCGCTCAACATGACGACACCATCTAATGTTGCTATCACGCTTTCACCGGGATTAGGCGCCAGCTCAATGCCCCAATGGCGACTTTCAGCATTGAAGGCAGTCACCACCAACCCACGAACAGGCGGAAAGAAGATTAAACTTTCGCTATTATTTGAGGGATTAGGATTACTCAGATTATACCTTTCCTGTTCCTCGTACTGCTTACGAAAGGCTTCTTCACGACGAGTGACCTCCATGAGCGAATCGCCACGAAGGGCGGTGAGTGAGTCGATAGAGTGCACGGTATCCGCTTTAATCTCGCCTGTCAGTATAGCCTTGATATTGGCCATGTAAAGGTTTTGTCTATCAAGTAAAAGTTGCAGAGAATCAGCACGCAGTGCATTATCCACCACCTGAGCACGTACCTCGCTGTTCATATAGCCGGGCAGATAGTTACGCAAGGGGGTAAAGGTGATGATCAGTGCTGCCAACACGAAGAGGACCGTCAGGGCTGAAAGCAGCACCGAGATGCCATTGAGCTTTGACACCCTGATACCCACCACCTCCTCAAGCGTACTCTCATTGATGATGGTAAGCTTGTACTTGAACTTGATGTCACGCCAAAAGGCCAACTTCTTGCTCTTTCGCTTGATGGTCTTCCGTTTATTCATCCTCTACCTCCTCGTCATTCAGTTCCTCTTCCTCCTCATCAACCTCCGCCAGACTCATATCAACCAGTCCTTGGGGCAGATTCATGGTAATGACCCGATGAGAAGCATCCATATCGGTTATGAACTCTTCACAAGCCGGTATCAACATCTCGTTGTCTGCCGCATCAGTCACTACAAAGAGGGTGTTCATGGTGGTCGTATCCACATCGGTAACCTCGCCCAAGACGCCGTGATGGATTTCCTCCACACGGAATCCCACGAAAAAGTCCCAGCTCAGTTCTCCCGGATCCATCTCCTCCGCATGACTTATGGGGAAATAGACCTCCACATTGGTAAAACGGCGGGCCTGTTCAGCAGTATCAACCCCCTCAAGTTTCATCAGCGCAGCGTTGTCTGAGCGGAAACGGTACTCCTCAATATAGAAGGGCACCAAGATACCGTCCATCAGACAGATAAGATAATTGGCCTCCACACGGTCAAAGATATCGTCAGTGAACGTGAACTGCAATTCACCCCTAACGCCATGGGGTTTGTTAAAAACCCCTATACGGTAAACTTCCTCTTGCTTGATCATGTTGTCCTTCTTTTATTTAGCGATTACTCACTCCAATCAATACCTCTTCTTGTTGCGGTTACCGGGTGCGCCCTTTTGCGACTGGCCTCGGCTTGGGCGATAGACACGAGCTACACGGCGGTCCATCAATTGCTCCAATTCAGGCGTGAGGTAAAGTTTGCCATCACTCAGTTCTGCAAGGTCTTGATCAATCTTATAATTATCAATGTTGTCCTTGTTCCATGTAATGTAATCCTTCTTCATCTGATTACAAATCATAGCTACCAAATTCATCTTCATTGGACCTTCGGGTAACTCGCAAGCCTTTTGAATCAACTCCTGCACCAAGCGGCCATAATGACGGACACGGATAGACCCTTGGGGATAGGAGACATAATCGGGCATAGCCACCCAACGCTCCTTGGCCGTCATTTCAAAAGGATAGTCCACGTCGAGCTTAAAATCAGACATGATGGCCAGATGGTCCCATAGTCTATGGTTGTAATCGAGATCATCCCCTTTTTCCTGTGGAGGGAACATATTACGCATAATCCGGATGATGGTGTTAGCACAGCGCTGACGCTCCTGACGGTCTTCGATAGTCAAGGCATGGTCCACCATACTCTGCACAGCCCTTCCATATTCTGGTAGCGCCATTTTCTTTTTTTGTGTATTATATTGTAACATAATCATTAAATAATCAAATATTCTTTTCTTCTCTCTGTAATCAGAGTAGCGGTTTGGACTTACCAGCCACAAACTCCTTGAGGTAGAAAGGTTCAAAGTAGGCCACATCCTCAAACTTTTCCAGAGCGATTGCCTTCTCTGCCAGCGGACACATATGCTGAGCCAGCGGACGAATAGCGTCAATAAAGCGGGCATTGGGATGAACAATGGTCTCCCTGCATTTCTCCGCCCCATTGCCAAAGAAATAGACTGGCCCTTTTTCAAGATATTCCAGATAGCATTCTGGAGTTACAATATCAGCCTGCGTGGGTCGCACAGTATGCAGGGCACGGTCATAAATGGCGGCATAAACCTCCATCCGGCGAGCATCAATCATGGGGCAAAGCAGCGCCTCCTCCTCAATCTCTTCATGATAGAGCAAAACGGGCACACACATTACCTCTAGTGTAGGCAGTCCGATTAACTTCAGGTTACGGCCATAACATACTCCCTTTGCCATTGATACCCCGATGCGCAATCCGGTGTATGAACCCGGACCGCAACTCACAGCTACAGCATCCAACGGCAAAGCGTGACTGTCAGCAAACGACAGCGCTTCATCTACAAACAGCCCCAGTTTGATATTATGGTTGGGGCCCTCCATATCCTCTTGAGTGAAGAGATTGTGTCCATCTTCACTCACAGCCACAGAACAGGCCTGTGTTGAGGTCTCAATATGCAGTATTCGCGACATCTTTTTTTAGTTTTCAAGCTACAAAAATAGTGAATTATTTCCATTAATTAAAAGAATCATGTATTTTTGCACAAAACTTAAAAAAGATTATGATACAATCAATGACTGGCTACGGTAAAGCCACCGTAGAACTTAATGATAAAAAAGTAAACATCGAGATTAAGTCGCTCAACAGCAAGGCCCTTGATCTCTCCACCCGTTTGGCCCCCCTCTATCGCGAGAAAGAGATGGAGATTCGTAACGAGATAGCCCGCCGGCTTGAGCGCGGTAAGGTCGATTTCAACCTCTGGACGGACAAGAAAGATGCAGCCGCTATGGCTACCCCCATCAACAGCGAATTGCTCGTTTCATACTACAAGCAAGTAAAAGACATCCATACACTTACAGGTATTCCAGAGCCTGAGGACTGGTTTGCAACGTTGATGCGTATGCCCGATGTACTGACCCGTATTGAATCCACAGAACTGAATGAAGAAGAGTGGACTGCCGTCTATACAGGCATTGAGGAAGCTATGGCCCAGCTTGAAGCCTTTCGCAGACAAGAGGGAGAAGCACTGGAAAAGAAATTCAGAGAGAAAATTGCGAACATAAGCCGTCTTTTAAGTGAAGTTGAACCCTTTGAAAAAGAGCGCGTAAGCAAGATACGTGAGCGCATCATTGAGAGTTTGGAAAAGGTAGTCGGCACCGATTACGACAAAAACCGGTTGGAACAAGAGCTCATCTACTATATAGAGAAACTCGACATCAACGAGGAGAAACAACGTTTGGCCAACCACTTGAACTACTTCCTTGAAACCCTAAGTAACGGCAAGGGACAAGGTAAGAAGCTTGGCTTCATTGCACAGGAGATGGGCCGCGAAATCAACACACTGGGTAGCAAGAGCAATCATGCTCAGATGCAGAACATTGTGGTTCAGATGAAAGACGAGCTGGAGCAAATCAAGGAACAGGTACTTAACGTGATGTAATCATAGAGATTAATCCCGAAACAGCTATGTCAAAAGTCATCATTATCTCTGCCCCTTCAGGGTCAGGTAAATCCACCCTGATTAAGGCCCTCATGGCCCATCCGCTCAATCTCCACTTCTCTATCTCGGCCACCAGCCGCCCGCCACGTGGCAGTGAGCAGAATGGCGTGGAGTATTTCTTCCTCAGCACCGACGAATTTAGGGCTCGCGTCGCCAACGGTGAGTTTCTGGAGTACGAAGAGGTCTATCCTGGGCGCTTCTATGGTACCCTACGTTCACAGGTTGAGAATCAATTAGCCCATGGGCAAAACGTCATTCTCGACATCGATGTGCAAGGAGGGTGCCATGTCAAGGAGGTGTTTGGCCCTCGTGCGCTCTCACTCTTCATCCAGCCTCCCTCAATCGACGAACTGCGCCGGCGACTTGAAGGCCGAGGAACAGACAGCCCTGAAGTAATTCAGTCACGCATCGACAAGGCCGCTTTCGAGCTGACCTTCGCTCCGCGCTTCGACCGCACCATCATTAACGATGACCTCGAAGTGGCCAGTAGCGAACTGCTGCAAGTGGTGGAGCAGTTCCTATCCAGCGAGCGTTAAGCCTTTGACTCACACCGGTTGCTAAGCAGCCGATAGACTGCCGGATGAAGGAAATACCTCACGTCCCTACCCTCTGCCATCGCCTGGCGGATAAAGGTGGAACTCACCTCAATGTTGGGTGCATCGACCAACCTCACGTGAGGAGGGAGCGACTCCCGCTCCACCGCATAGCCCGGTCGCGGATAAATCATCAGACTGAACTCATCCACAATACGCTTAGCCTCAAACCAGCGATCAAAGCAAACCCAATTATCAGCCCCGACAATGAGCGTGAACGCCTTGTCGGGGTATTTTTGTTTCAGCGCCTCCAAGGTATGAATGGTATAGGAAGGTTTGGGCAGATGGAATTCAAAGTCGGATGCCCGGAAGCGTGGATACTCCTCCACCGCAGCCTTGACCAACTGCAAACGTAGGTTATCCTCCATCAACCCCTCCTGCGCCTTCAATGGATTATGAGGCGTCACTAAGAACCACACCTCATCCAGTCCCTCAAACTCACACAAATAGTTGGCCAACGCCAAGTGGCCAATATGAATCGGGTTAAACGACCCGCTATAAATTCCAATCCGTTTTGCGTCCATCACAACTATATAACATTTATACATCAGACCATCCTATTCTCTTCTCGTCTATTCCAAGCGAAATTGCGTCATCACGTTGGCTGGTGGACGCTGCCCCATCAGTTCGCGCTTCATGAAATCCATATAGGGGGCTACGTGTTTGAAGAACTGGTGATACCCTTTGCAGAGGTAGTTCAGCCCCGGTTCTCCCGTTGAGGTACGTAGGAAGCGGTTCTTCGGACACTCGCCATGGCAGGCAAACAAGAATTCACACTCGCAACACTGCGTAGGCAAGGCGTTGTATTTCGCAGCACCAAACTGTTGCTCGCGTTCACCGTACATCATCTCTGTAAGGGTGTGTGTACGGATATTGCCCAACTTATATTCGGGGAAGACAAAGTGGTCGCAAGCATAGACGTCGCCATTATACTCCATGACCCCAGCATGACCGCATGTCTTAGCTATCGTGCAGACACCGGGCTGCTCACCAACCCAGTTAGCCAGAGTGGAGTCGAAAAGCTGGATGTAATAGCGGCCTACATCGTGGCGCACCCATTCGTCAAAGATGGTGCAGAGGAAATTACCCCATTGCTCAGGTGTGACAGAGAAGTCTGCCAAAGGAATCTCCTCCTCATCAGCCGGACAGGCCAGATAACGCCCGTCAGCATGTGGAAGAATACGTTCCACGATAGGGGTAAACTGGATATAGTGGCACTCTATCTCCTTGAAGAAATGGTAGAAATCCAGAGGGTAGTCGGCATTGAAGTCATTGACTACGGCCAAGGCGTTCCACTCCACGTGATGTTTCTTCAGCAGGTCGATACCTCGCATCACCTTCTGAAACGAGGGCAACCCCTGTTTGTTTCGGCGGTATTCGTCATGAAATTCTTGTGGCCCGTCGATAGAGACCCCCACCAACCAATTATTCTCCTTGAAAAAGCGGCACCACTCATCTGTCAGCAACGTGCCGTTAGTTTGAATGGAGTTGTCAATGGTTCGGCCCGCCCCATACTTCTTCTGCAGCTCAATGACCCGTTTGTAGAACGCAAGCGGCCGCATCAGCGTCTCTCCCCCATGCCAGGTGAAAAGCACCTGCGGCATGGTTTGGGATTCAATATATTGCTTGATGAAAAGTTCGAGCAGCTCATCACTCATCGTAAACTTGCCAGAGGGCTCGCTGTCCTTATACAAATTGTTCTTTTCTAAATAATAGCAATACTTACATGCCAGGTTACAAATCGAACTGACAGGCTTAGCCATAACATAAAGCGGTTTGGCAAAAGGGGCAAGTGTAGTCATTGTGATGTTCATCTTCTGAATTCCGCGTCAAAGATAATGATTTGCCATCAAAATACAAAGGTTTCTCCGCCTTAATGGCAGAGAAAGCGAGTGGATGCAGTACAAAAATGAGGGGAGTTAGCGCCATTAGCGCTATGGCGCTGACTACAAGAAAGACTTTCACAGAGAAAATCGATTTAACAGGCCAACCCTTCTTCTACAAAGAGGTGATTAAGGTACAGGTGGAACCCACCAACCAAGACAAGATGATTCAGGATTCGCCCAACCTATTTTCAAGCGTTTTGCCCAGCTGCGCTACAAACTCTACAACGGCAGGCTCCTCTTAGCGACAATGTAAATAATTTACATTAAAGATACAGCATCACAGCGGGAAACTCCCCTTTATGGAAAAAAGGAGAGCTGTGTCTTTATCTGTAACTATCTGTTAGTAAGTGTAAACCGCCTATTTTGCCTGTTGTATCTTTACAGCTTGAAAGGGGTAGTTCGCTACCCGGCTCAGGATTCGTTGCGCTAAAGTAAGTCTAAGGTAACTCCCAAGTTCCTCCCAAGTTGTTCTAATCTTCCTCTAATTCCGGAGTAGAGAATCGTTAGAGAAACGTTAGAGGAAGATTAGAGTTAGATTAGACCTGAAGCGGAGGAAGAACGAATGAGCCTAACAGATAAGCATTGTATGAACCAGACCCGACGTCTCCGTGGGCCGCCCCATCAGAGGGGTTCAAGGGAGGCACCAGACGCTATGGCAAACCATAATACAATTCATCCCGCATCCTATACCCATTTGGATATAAGATGCAGGATGAATGGCTACTCAACAGAGAGAGATGCCTCTGTTACTTTACCTCTTCAATCAGCAGCACGCGGCTGGCGTAATCGTAGTGATACGGCAGTTTATGCGCATAGGGCAGGTCCAAACCATTGGACATTAGGTAAGCTCCGGTGAAAGTGGCTCCCTCGAAAGGCAAGGCCTCGGGGTCGATACGATTGAGTTCGGTGATACGGTAACGCTTGTCTGGATCAAGGCCTGACATCGGGATGCGAGCCAGATGCTGATTGACAAACTGCTCCGTCTTCCACCAATAGAATACGGCACGATCCTTACTGTCGCTGACGTACATCAATGAGGCGGCACCCTGTTTGTCATACGGTGAAAGCAGACGGTAGATGTTGCCTTGCTGTACAATGGGACGAATCTGTTTGTACTGGGCTATCGCCTTACGGCAGAGCTCTTTCTCTTGATCAGTCATGTTCTTAGGCTGAATCTCCATACCGAGACGACCGCTCATTGCTACGTCAATACGATACTTCAAGGGTATGACACGCGAAGTCTGATGGTTAGGTGCCGCACTGATATGGCTGGCCATAGCGATAGCAGGGAAGAAATAACTGGTACCCCACTGCATATAGACGCGCTGCAGAGCGTCGGTGTTATCGCTCACCCAAAACTCATCAAAGTAGGGCAAGATGCCATAGTTAGCACGTCCGCCTCCACTGGCACAGGCCTGAATGGTCAGTTTGGGATATTTGGCGCGAATACGTTGGCAAATTTGCTCAAAACCGCGGTGGTAGGCGATATGGAGGTGGCTCTGCTTTTGTGCGGGCAGATAGTGTGAGCCATGATTCATGATGGCCATGTTGGCATCCCACTTGATGTAATCAATAGCGGGATAGTTGGTCATCAAATCATCCACAATCTGGAAGATGAAATCCTGAACAGCCGGATTGGCCAGATCAAGTACCACCTGCGTACCGCCACGACCCAACACGAGGTCGCGTCCAGGAGCCTGAATCACCCAATCGGGATGTTTCTCAAAGAGTTCGCTGGTGGTATTGGCCATTTCCGGTTCAATCCAGATACCAAACTTAATACCCCGCTGATGAGCCGCATCTATCAATCCCTGAATACCTTTGGGCAGTTTCTCCTCATCCACAACCCAGTCGCCCAAGGCAGCATTATCGGTTTTGCGCTTGTACTTACCGCCAAACCATCCGTCGTCCATAACAAAGAGTTCGCCACCCATCGAAGCGATATCACTCATCATCTGCTCCATACCCTCTTGGTTAATGTCGAAATAGACACCTTCCCAGCTGTTGAGCAGGATTTTACGCTCCACATCGGCATTGGCCAGTTTATGGCTGCGTGCCCAGCGATGGAAGTTACGGCTGCTGCCGCTCAAACCTTCGGCACTGAATGTCAACGCCAAGGCGGGTGTTACAAAGGTCTCGCCCTTCTCCAGCAAGTAGGCTGAGTTGTCTTCATTGATACCGGCAAACAGGTGATGGAACTCATCATCATGAGTCTCCAAACGCAGCTTGAAGTTGCCGCCATAGCAAAGAGCAGCTCCAATGGTGCGTCCGCTGTTCTCCTGAGGCTGACCATCCAGCGAGAGCATAATCTCGGCGTGATCTGTATGCGAGTTGCGCACACCATCCTTGTTCTTTATCACCAGCATACCGGGGGTCAGCGGCTCTTGCGTCAGCTGTCCTTCGTTGGCCCATGAGCCTGAGAGGTGCGACACCCAGACTTGACCGCGACGCACAGGCAGGTAAGCCGAAGCATACTGTACCAAGCGGACCGGTTTCTTCTCCTGATGTGAAATCTCACTCCACATCTCAATGACATCAGCGTCCTGCCAGGCTTTATAGACCAACGAGACATGGAAAGGATAGAGTTTATCCTTCAGTTCAATGGTCGTGATGGTACAGCCAGCCCCTTCACGCTGGGTTGCATTCTCAACCACCAAGTCGAGCGAGCAGTTGCCATCAGGATGTTGTACAGAAAGAGCGGCCTCTACAGGGCAGTTCATGCCATAGACCGGATAGGCATCCTGAGTCAGTTCTACGCGGGCTGCAGTCTCTAAATCGCTGCCCTCCAACCGGGATCCGTAATAGATAATTTTCGCTTTCTCTCCCTGCGTGGCAGAGAGCAACAGAGTAGTGCGTGGCGTTTGGACAGAAAGCGTCTGCGCCACCGCTGACAATACGAGGCTGCATAAGCCTGCCAGTGTAAAGAGTTTTTTTGTCATGGTGAAGTTTTATTAATAGGTATAACATTTTGATTTCTTTTCGGCTGCAAAGATAATACAATTCAGCCTGTCGGATTACCAATGTATTATCCAATTATTTGCAAAACATACACATCCTATGTCTCAGAGACCCACACCTGACATTTCATATAGACTCTTTACCAGCGTACCATCTGGATGTTCTCCTCCTCTACCTCATCGAGTGAACGGCTACTGTAGGCAACTTTGCTGAAATCGATGTCATGAAGGTCGATGCAGCGAATGGTGCTGTTTATTGCCGTGCGGTAATAAACTCTGCTGGCTGTCAGGTCAATGACGGTAGTCCACTGGGTGGCACTGAACATTTCCGGACTCTCCATCATGGGATGCTCAAGCCCTATGGGCACATCGAAACTATTCAGCAGATGGAAACAGAGCCGCACCGTGCTCAAACCATCAGGCTGCATCGGAGCTGTTTGCCGCAACATAGCCGCTCTGACAAACCGACTGGGCGAGGTCATATCACCCGGTAGTCCTAACATACCGGAGCTGCCGCTGATAGGGCGGATGGTCACATTGCCCACCACCCCGATGGGTGCATCACCGGGATAGAGATTGACGTAATTGTTTAGGTTCGTAAGATGCCAATCAAATCCAGGTCCATTTGCCAAAACTCCTACCGAGTTGGTAAACCAGCGCATCTTGCCCCCAACAATCTCAAGCACCTCTTGCCTACCCGTGGCATCAGCCAGTCGCCAATGAATGACCGATCCCTCAACCAATCCCACGACACGGCGTTGCGACAATTGTTGCTTCACATCGTCAATTGAGGCACATTGTGTCAACATCCAGGCGGTCAGTTGTAGGTCACCAATCGTCTTCTCAGCTAATTGTGGCAAATAACTCTCATAACTGCCATAACGGGGGAAGAAAAAGAGTCCGACAGAGAGCCCGGCCTCATTGATGCCTTCAGCGATAAATTCCGGACGGCTCACTGCCAGTCCTACAGCTCCCCATCGTGCCTTCATCGTCAAACCGTCAGTGCCATCAGGCAAGAGAAGTGGTAACTCCTCACCTCGCGGTATCACTACCGCATAGCTCGGTAAGGGCTCCTTGGCCCACTCAATCGTTCGTCCTTGTACCCGGCTACCATCCTTAGCCACTAACGCAATACCTGTACAAGCCATTCCTAATGAGGTTACTCCCATCCAAATAAGGCAAGCCACCCCACAAATCATCCTTTTCATAATTGATTCTTGCTAATAGATTAAACATTTATAGCATTAACAAGAGTAGTATGGAAATAGTTCAACATAAAATAAAAAAACTACGCGGAGATGGGAAATACGCCGCGTAGTTTTTATCTTAGTCAACTAAAAAATCTTATACCAACTTGTGGATGACCAAACCGCTACGCAGTTTGGGTTCAAACCAAGTCGTCTTAGGCGGCATGATGTTGCCTGTATCAGCGATGTCCATCAGCTGCTTCATGCTCACTGGATAGAGAGCCAAAGCCACCTTCATTTCACCGCTATCCACACGGCGTTTCAGCTCACCCAAACCACGGATACCGCCTACGAAGTCGATACGCTTGTCTGAACGTAAATCCTTGATGCCCAAAATCTGGTCAAGGATCAGGTTAGATGAGATGGTTACGTCGAGTACACCAATCGGGTCATTATCATTGTAAGTACCCTGTTTTGCTGTCAGGCTATACCACTTACCCTCAAGATAGAGAGAGAAATTGTGGAGAGCAGCCGGCTTGTAGATCTCAGTACCCTTCTCTTCTACGTCGAAGTTCTGGGCTACAGCCTTGAGGAACTCTTCAGCACTCAGGCCATTCAAGTCCTTAACCACGCGGTTGTAGTCAATGATGGTGAGCTGGTTGGCAGGGAAAGCTACCGCCATGAAGTAGTTATACTCTTCATCACCGCGGTGATTGGGATTCTGCTTCGCCTTCTCTGCACCCACCAAGGCAGCAGCTGCACTGCGGTGATGTCCATCGGCAATATAGAGGGCAGGCATCTTAGCAAATTCTGCCGTAATAGCCTGAATATCCTCTTCTTTATCGATAATCCAGAAGGTATGGCCAAAGCCATCACCGGGAGCGATGAAGTCGTAAACAGGTCTCTCAGCGGTGTAGCGAGCGATGATGGCATCGAGTGTCGCATTATCGGGATAAGCAAAGAACACCGGTTCAATGTTCGCGTTATTGACGCGCACATGCTTCATGCGGTCCTCTTCCTTGTCACGACGGGTCAGCTCATGCTTCTTAATGACACCATTCATATAGTCGGGCACGTAAGCGCCAACCACCAGACCATACTGCGTCTTGCCATTCATGGTCTGAGCATAGATGTAATAGTTCTCCTTCTCATCCTGAACAAGCCATCCTTTATCCTGGAACATCTGGAAATTCTCTGCTGCCTTCTGATAGACACGCGGATCATGTTCGTCAGTACCTACAGGAAAATCGATTTCGGGTTTGATAATATGGTAGAGAGATTTTTCATTGCCAGCAGCCTCAGCACGTGCCTCGTCAGAATTAAGTACATCGTAAGGACGAGAAGCCACCTCTTCAACCAGATTTTGAGGAGGACGAATGCCTCTGAAAGGTTTAATAGTTGCCATAGTTATTGATGAGATAGGGATTACTTATTTACTCTGAACTTTTCGCAGCCATCCTTCAAGAAGCCTACAATCTGCTTAGCGGCAGCGATACCGGCATTGATATTGGCCTCTGCGGTCTGTGCACCCATCTTCTTGGGCGTAGAGAAGTAGCGACCAGCAAACTGCTCTGCAAATTCAGCGTGATGAGCGGGCATGATGTCAGTGACATACTTCAGGTCAGCACGGTCATTCAGCAGACGAATCAGGTCAGCTTCATGAATCACCTCCTTACGGGCGGTATTAACTAATACGCCATTCTTAGGCATGCGGTTAACCAGGTCGTAGTTGATAGACTCCTTCGTCTCAGGAGTGGCGGGGATATGGAGTGAAACCACGTTACAGGTTGAGTAAAGTTCCTCTACTGAATCAACAGCCTTGACGCCATCCTTTTCAATCACCTCTTTGGGGCAGAAAGCGTCAAAAGCGTAAATCTCCATACCAAAGCCCTTTGCAATACGTGCCACGTTACGGCCTACATTACCGAAAGCATGGATACCCAGTTTCTTGCCCTTCAGTTCAGTACCAGAAGTGCCGTTATACATATTGCGAACAGCCATCACCATCATACCGAAAGCCAATTCAGCTACAGCATTCGAGTTCTGCCCCGGCGTATTCATCACGCAGACATTGTGAGCGGTAGCGGCAGCCAGATCCACATTGTCATAACCTGCACCGGCACGTACTACAATCTTCAGCTGCTTGGCTGCATCCAGCACCTCTGCATCCACCACATCACTACGGATAATGATAGCGTCAACATCCTTAACAGCCTCAAGCAGTTTAGCTTTCTCACCATATTTTTCAAGCAGAACCAATTCATAATCGGCAGCTTCAATCTCTTTGCGAATGCCGTCAACAGCCACCTTGGCAAACGGCTTATCAGTTGCTACTAATACTTTCATAAGAATCGATAAATCAAAAAAAAATAGAAAATATAAAGAAGGTTCACCACAGTCACACCAAGCCACAACAAACCTATGTAATCTGTGATGAACCTACATATCTATTGACGCACTAATCAGAATAGAACGTTAATCTCCAGAAGTACTTTCTTAGCTGTGCAGCTTCTCGAACTCCTGCATGCAATCAATCAGAGCCTGAACGCTTTCCTTCGGCATCGCGTTATAGCAAGAGGCACGGAAACCACCTACTGAGCGGTGACCCTTAATACCTACCATACCTCTTTCTGTAGCGAACTTCAAGAAGTCAGCCTCCAGTTCCTTATATTCAGGAGCCATCACGAAGCAGATGTTCATGCGAGAGCGATCTTCGGGCTTAGCGGTACCAACAAACATCTTGTTGCGGTCAATTTCACCATAGAGCATATCAGCCTTCTCGATAGCGCGACGTTCCATCTCCTTCACGCCACCCTGAGCCTTAATCCAACGCAGAGTCAGCAAAGCGGCATAGATGGGCAATACAGGAGGCGTGTTGAACATAGAGCCTCCATCAATGTGAGTCTGGTAGTTCAGCATGGTAGGAATGTAGCGAGACACCTTGCCTACACATTCGTTCTTCACGATAACGAACGTTACGCCAGCAGGAGCCAAGTTCTTCTGCGCACCACCATAGATACAGATGTACTTTGATACATCAATGGGGCGAGAGAAGATATCAGATGACATATCAGCAATCATAGGTACATTGACGTCGAGGTCTTCTTTAATCTCTGTACCATAGATGGTGTTATTGGTCGTGATGTGGAAATAATCCACGTCAGCGGGAATTTCATAACCTTTAGGGATATAGGTATAGGTTGCTTCAGCAGAAGAGGCCACTTCAACTACCTCACCGAAAGCCTTCGCTTCCTTCATAGCCTTCTTAGCCCATACACCGGTGTTAAGGTAGGCAGCCTTCTTCTCCAGGAAGTTATAAGGAATCATGCAGAATTCTAGACTGGCACCACCACCCAGGAAGAGTACGGAGTAACCTTCAGGGATGTTAAGGAGTTCCTTGAAGAGAGCAACTGCCTCGTCAACTACAGGCTGAAAATCCTTGGCACGGTGACTGATTTCCATCAAAGAGAGACCAGAACCATTAAAATCTAAAACGGCTTTCGCTGTGTCCTCAATGACTTCACGAGGAAGGATGGAGGGTCCTGCATTAAAATTATGCTTTTTCATTGAATAAAAAGTTGTTTGGTTATACAATTCTATTGTTAGTTGTCTTGGAACATGGATTTGATGTCCTTAGACATTGCGAAATTACGGAAATATTTCCGTATAGCAAATCTTTCCTTATAAAAAAGCACCCAAAAAGCATTTTTGCCTTACTTTTTATAGCTAAGAGGTATAAATATACAGGAATTTGTTATCCTATAACAACAAACAGCGCTCTCCAACTTACAAAATAGCAAAAAAAGAGCTCTTAAATCATCAAACACTAATTATTTTGAAATAAAACAATTAATAAATGACATTTTGTAAACAGAAAATATGTTTAATAGCAGTTTAGGTATATGTTTAGTAACATATTTCCATCACAAAAGCCCTATTTTGCCTCTTCTATCACTGTTTTCTGTCCTTTTAGTTTCTCCCCTTGAACCAATGATAGCAATTGTTTCACTTTTTCACGTCTGACGGCTACGAACGCATGGTGTTCCATTACGTCCACACTACCCACGTCATCACGGCCCAAGGCTCCTTTCTTATAAAGGAACCCTACGATATCAATCTTATTGACCTTATCCTTCTTTCCTCGACCGATATAGAGCGTGGTCCAGCGGCTCTTGGGCACCTTTTTCGTTTCCGTTATCTCATAGCAGGTTATCTCTTGCGGGACATACTCAGGTAGTTGCTCCTCTGCATGCAGAATCAGGTAAGAGGAACCGGATGACTGCCATCGGGCCGTACGGCCGTTGCGGTGGGTGAAGGCCTCTTCATTAACAGGTAGATGGTAGTGAATGACATGGTCCACATGAGAGATATCCAAACCGCGCGCAGCCAAATCGGTCGATACCAGCACTGGGCAAGAACCGTTGCGGAACTTATAGAGTGCTTTCTCTCTGAGTGGCTGCTCCATGCCACCATGGAACGCCTCGCAAGGTAATTTCTTTGATTTCAGATAGGCCACCACCCGCTCCACACTCTCGCGGTAGTTGACAAAGACAATGGATGAGGCTTGGCCCAAGCTACAGAGCAGACGAAAAAGAGTCTCCAGTTTATCTTTCTCTGGCGAAAGAACCTTTTGCAACACCAAGCGGTTACTGATAGGCTCATCGACCAGAAAGTTCAGTTTAGTAAAGGGGAGCTCTCCCTTAGTTACTCCACCCGCAACCTTCTCTGTCTGCAACAAAGAGGCAAAACTCTGTCCAACGAACGAAGGTATCTCTTCCGCATCGGTGGCAGAGAGTAGCAAGCGCTTCTTCAGAGCGGGCAGCTGTGCAATCACCTCCCCCATCTCCTCCTGAAAGCCCAGTTCTAAAGATTTGTCGAACTCATCGATTACCAATAGTTCTACAGAACAAGCATCAAAATTTTGCTTCCTCAGATGGTCATTCATACGCCCAGGTGTGGCCACAATCACTTCTGGAAGCAACGCCTTCATCGTGCGGTGCTCCTCCATAGCTGCTCTTCCGCCATAGCAGCTCATCACCTTGAATGGCGACTTCATCTGTCGCATCACCTGCTCGGTCTGCATCGCCAATTCGCGCGAAGGAACCAGTACTAAAGCCTTAACACGTCCGTGCTGGTCGGTAGGCAGAGTGTCAAGCCAATTGACCATAGGCAACAGATAAGCTAACGTCTTGCCCGAACCGGTGGGAGACAGAAGGACCAAATCTTTAGGTTGATCAAACGCATAGGCCGTAGCCTGCTGCATAGGGGTCAGTTGTTCGATACCGAGGTGGCGGAAAAGTTCTTCTTGATTCATAAAAGAAAGGGGAAAAATGTGATATATATAATAAGGTATAGCCTGGGATGAAAAAAGTAGGACCACCATGCTATAAAGCAAGCATGTGGCCCTACTTTTCAGTTATTCATTCTATGTATGAACTCGCAGAGATTAACCGCCGAAGTTATCATACAAAATAGAACTCTCTTCTACGCCGAGGTCGGTAAGCATAGCTACAACGGCTTTTGACATCGGGCCAGGACCGCACATGTAGTACTCGATATCCTCAGGAGCCTCATGATCCTTCAGATAGGTATTGAGCATCACCTGGTGTACGAAACCAGCTGTATATTTCACGCCAGCAGCATCGGCTGCGGGATCAGGACGGTCGAGTGCCAAGTGGAAGTGGAAGTTAGGATACTCCTTCTCCAGACCAAGGAAGTCTTGCAGATAGAAGACCTCGTTAAGGGCACGTGCACCATAGAAATAGTGCATTTCACGATCGGTAGTATGGAGTGTTTTGGTCATGTGCATAATCTGCGCACGCAGCGGAGCCATACCGGCACCACCACCAACCCAGATCATCTCACGCTTCGAGTCGAAGTGTGGGTGGAAATCACCGTAAGGACCGCTCATCATCACCTTATCACCAGGCTTCAGTGTGAAGATGTAAGAAGAGGCGATACCCGGATTGACATCCATAAAGCCGCTACGGTCTGGTTTGAAGGGAGGTGTAGCGATACGTACAGTCAGCATGAACACATCACCCTCTGCTGGATAGTTGGCCATAGAGTAAGCACGGATAGTGGGTTCGGGGTTGACACATTTCAAGGGGAAGAGGCCGAACTTCTGCCATGCGGGCAGATACTCATCACCAATCAGACTCTTATCGATATCCTTATCATAATCCATAGAGAATGCAGGAATCTTAATCTGAGCATAAGAACCCGGCAGGAAGTCCATGTGGGCACCCTTAGGCAGCTGCACCTTGAACTCCTTGATGAAGGTAGCCACGTTCTTGTTGCTGATTACGGTACATTCGTACTCCTTCACACCCATCACTGAATCGGGCACCTTGATACCCAAATCGCCTTTCACCTTGCATTGGCAAGCCAAACGCCAGTGGTCTTTGATCTGCTTACGGCTGAAGTGACCCTTTTCAGAGTCCAAAATCTCGCCACCGCCTTCAACGACCTGACACTTACACTGACCACATGAACCTTTACCACCACAAGCCGAGGGGAGGAAGATACCCTTCTCAGCCAGAGTACCCAGCAGACTGCCACCCTGACCAACAGAGATGGTATCCTTATCATTAATAGTCACATTCACATTGCCTGAAGGCACCAAGTACTTCTTGGCCACAAGCAATATCACCACAAGCAGAAGAATCACCACGAGGAATACTCCAATGCTTGCTAATATCAAATTCATATCCATTGTATATTCCTTTCTTTATTAGATGTTCAAACCAGAGAAACACATAAAGGCCATGGCCATCAAACCTACGGTGATGAAGGTGATACCCAAACCACGGAGCGGTGCAGGTACGTCGCTGTATGCCATCTTCTCACGGATAGCAGCCAGACCGACGATAGCCATCAGCCAACCGATACCAGAGCCAATGGCATAACCCAATGCATCCAGCACGCCACCGATAAACTTCGGGTCGCTGTTACCCAAGCCGATACGCTGCTGCATGAAGAGCGAAGCACCCATGATGGCGCAGTTTACAGCAATCAGCGGCAGGAAGATACCCAGTGAAGCGTAAAGCGAAGGACTGAAACGCTCTACAATCATCTCAACCAGCTGCACAATACCAGCAATCACCGCAATAAAGAGGATAAAACTCAAGAAGCTCAAATCCACACCCTCAACCAGTGCATTGGGACCCAGCACCTGTGTTTGGAGCAGATAGTTAACGGGCAGTGTGACCACCAGCACGAAGGTCACCGCAATACCCAGTCCAAGCGCCGTCTTTACATTCTTCGATACAGCCAGATAAGAGCACATACCGAGGAAGAAAGCAAATATCATATTGTCCACGAAAATAGAGCGGACGATCAAACTAAAGAAATGTTCCATACAAAATTCGTACTTTATTTAGTTCTATTATTTTTCTTGCAACTCTTTGTTATGTGCACGTTGGTACCAGATGATGCAAGCTACGATGATCAGCGCCATCGGAGGCATCAACATCAAACCGTTGTTGACATAGCCCATCTCCTTAATCCACTCGTAGTTCAGAACATTAACACCAAACAGGGTACCTGAACCAAGCAGTTCGCGGAAGAAAGCCACAATCAACAGCACCTTGGCATAACCCAGTCCGCTACCAATACCATCCAAGCAAGCCTCCCACGGACCGTTTTGCATGGCAAATGCTTCCAGACGCCCCATCAGGATACAGTTGGTAATGATCAGACCCACATAGACAGAGAGCTGAACGCTCACGTCGTAGGCAAACGCCTTCAAAATTTCACTCACGATAGTTACCAGCGCGGCTACCACCACCAGCTGTACGATGATACGGATGCGGTTAGGCACCGTCTTACGCAGCAGTGAAATCACCACATTGGCAAATGCTGTAATCACCGTTACAGAGAGACCCATCACACAAGCAGGCTCCAACTTCGCCGTAACAGCCAGGGCAGAGCAGATACCCAATACCTGCACAGTAACGGGATTGTTCAAACTCAGCGGAGCGGAGAGAATCTCTCTGTTCTCTTTAGAAAATAGTTTTCCCATAAATTAGTCCTCCTCGTTCTGTTTAGCAGTTAAAAAAGCTTTGTACTCACTCAAGCAGTTGTAGAGCATGTCCTTCACACCCATAGAGGTGATTGTACCGCCCGAGATACCGTCCACCTGGTAGTCAGCATCTGTCACCTTACCATTCTTCACCACTTCGAGAGCCACTTCACCATCCTTGACAGTTTTTCGGCCAGGGAACTGGCCCTTAAACTTCGCACTGGTGATTTCGGCACCCAGACCGGGCGTTTCACTGGCATGAGAGAAGTAAACGCCATACACGGTATCCTTGTCGCCATCCAGAGCCACATAGCCCCAAATAGCGCCCCAAAGACCTGCACCATAGACGGGGAAAACATACTTCGTTTCACCTTCTACCTCGGCCACGAAGACGTGGAGTCGGTTATTCTCTTTGGCCTCCTTCTCGTAAGCCGTTGCAAACTTGCCCGTATTTTCAACCAGCGAGCCGTCGGCCTGCATCAGCATGTCAGCCTTTACATATTTATTATATTCTGCGTCGGCATCCTCCACATCATCCACCTTCAGAGCAGAGAGAATCTGCTTTTTGGTGTCAAGCTCCACATTCTTGCTTTGTTTCTCTTTCAGCGAGGAGCTTACAAATGCCAGCAGGAATGCTACGATAATAACCATTACCGAAGCATAAATGATTGTATAACTATTGCTATTGGTATTCATAAGTCTATCCAAAATTTAACAGATTCTTTTCGCACGGCGGCTGATGTTCTTCTGTACTACGCAGTAGTCAATCAGCGGAGCAAAGATGTTCATCAACAAAATGGCCAGCATCATGCCCTCGGGATAACCGGGGTTGAGCACACGGATGATGATAGCCATCACACCAATGAGGAAGCCATAGATGTATTTACCAGTCTCAGTACGTGCAGAGGTTACAGGGTCAGTAGCCATAAAGACAGCACCGAAGCAGAAACCACCCAGCACAAGGTGCTCATACCAAGCCATGTGCGCAATAGCGGTATCCGGACCGAAGTTATTGAACACCCAACCCATAAAGGCGCCACCAACGAAAACAGAGAGCATCACCTTCCAGCTGGCAATACCAGTCCAGAGGAGCAGCAGCGCACCGAGAGCGATAGCAATGACGCTGGTTTCACCGATAGAACCGGGAATCAGACCGGTAATCATCTCATTCAGTGTATAAGGCATATCAGCCACCTGACCGGCAGGCGTCGTAGCGGCAATACCAAGCGGAGTAGCTACGGTCAGTGCATCCACCTTCTCGCCCAGACCCAGGATAGAGTCGCCAGATACCCAAACGGCATCACCCGACATCTTGGTAGGATAAGCAAAGAAAAGGAACGCACGCGTGATAAGAGCCACATTGAAGATGTTCATACCCGTACCACCAAATACCTCCTTAGCGAAGATAACGGAGAAGGCCGTAGCCACAGCTAAGATCCAGATGGGGCATTCAATAGGCACAATCATCGGAATCAACATACCAGAAACGAGGAAACCCTCTTGAATCTCCTCTTTCTTCCATTGAGCTACAACGAACTCAATACCCAAGCCCACAACATAAGAGACGATAATCTTGGGCAGCACAGCCAGGAATCCGTAAGCAAACAGTTCGCAGAAGCTGGCGGCAGCCAGAGCGGCTTCACCCTCTGCCTTGAAGTGCTGATAACCCACGTTGTACATACCAAAGAGCAGCGCAGGCACCAAGGCGATAACCACCATAGACATGATGCGTTTGCTATCGATGGCATCGTGAATATGCGTACCCGTCTTCGCCGTGGTATTGGGGACAAACAGGAATGTTTCAAATCCGTCAAACACCGAGCGGAAGGCGTGCAGCTTGCCTCCCTCCTCGAAGTTCGGCTTTATCTTGTCGAGATAATTTCTTAACGCTTTCATCAATCTTAATATTATTAGTTTATCAATTCATTTCTGCACGCAGCATATCCAGTCCGTCGCGCACGATACGCTGAATCTCCACCTTTGACGAGCAGACAAATTCACAGAGTGCGAAATCCTCAGGAGCCACCTCGTAGATACCCAGAGCCTCCATGCGGTCAATATCACCGGCAATGATAGCCTTGAGCAGGTATTCGGGGAAGATATCCATGGGGAATACGCTATCATACTCACCCGACATGATCATGTGGCGCTCGCCACCTTTGATACGGGCATCGATGACATACTCTTTGTTCTTGCCAAGCAACCAAGAGAAGTAGGAGTGATTAACGCTGAACTGGTTAAAGCGAGGCATGATCCAACCCAGCATCTCGTTATTGTCAGCCCCTTCTGGAATCACGGTCACCTGGCTGTCGAAAGCGCCCAGGAAGTCGTTAGCCTTAATTTGCTTACCGGTCAGGGCGTTACCGCTGATGTAGCGCAAATCCTTCTCCTTATTGACGTTCGCACTGAGCACATCAGTCAGCAAAGCGCCCAGCTTCAAAGCGCAGTAAGCCGGTTTCTTCACTTCACTACCCGTGATAGCTACCTTACGCGTCATATCCACACGGCCCGTGTTCATCAGACGGCCGATGAAGATAACTGCCTCAGGAGAGATTGTCCACACCGTTTCACCTTTAGAGATAGGAGCCACATGGTTGATTTGCACGCCCACGTTACCTGCAGGGTGAGGACCATCGAACACCGTTACCGTCACGTTCTTAGCCTGAGTCAAGGCTGCGGCAGTTTGCTTAGCACTGATACCCAGATAGGTTTTAGCCATCTTGGCCAAAGCGTCAAGACCCGTTTGGAAGTTAGCCTCATCGCCCTTGAGTTGGAACTCAAAATTGGGTGCCAGAGGTGCGCTGTTGAAGGCAGAAACAAAGATAGCCTTCGGCTCCACTGTAGGATCAGCGATGACATCATAGGGACGCTGACGGAAGAAAGCGAACATACCTGCATTGAGCAGGGCCTCCTTCACCTGAGCAGCCGACATGTTAGCGGGATTCATCTTACCGAACTCCTCGTAATCCTGTTCAGCGGCAGCCTCCACCACGATACGCAGCACTTTGCGGCGCTCGCCGCGCTCCACACTCGTTACTACGCCACTTACGGGCGAAACAAATTTCACTTCAGGATGGTTCTTGTCAACAAACAAGGGACCTCCGGCCATCACATACTCCTGCTCTTTAACAACCACTTTAGGCTTCACGCCAGTAAAGTCATCGGGAATCAACGCATAGAATCCCGGCTGCTTCACCGTCATCAGCTCCTCGGCAGCTTTACCTTTCAGGTTAATGTCAAGGCCTTTACGTAATTTGATTACATTTGCCATGCTTATATAAAATAATGGTTTCAATAATTTGCCGCAAAATTAGCAAAAAAATATGTGATAAGCACGAAAAAACGGAATGAATTAAGGAGAAAATTCCGCAATTCATTCCGTTTGCGCACACGGACCCTCAAGAGCCGTGTCCCGTCGGCCTATTTCCGGCCAATACAGCTGTATTCAAAGCCCCATTCGGCCATCTCAGCAGGGTCGTAGATATTTCGTCCATCGATAATGACCGGCTGTTTCATCGCGGCCTTCACCACGCCCCACGAAGGCATACGGAACTGTTTCCACTCCGTCAGCAGCAACAGCGCATCCGCCCCAAGCAGGGCATCATACATATCCTTGGCATACTCTACATCATCCCCCACCCTTCGGCGACACTCATCCATCGCAATAGGGTCGAACACACGCACCGTACAACCCGCTTCGCGTAGCAAACGAATTGTCACCAGCGAAGTGGCCTCACGCATATCGTCGGTCTCCGGCTTGAAGGCCAAGCCCCATAATGCAATCTGCTTACCCTTTAAATCGTCACCATAGTGACGCTTCAGCTTGTTAACCAGCACCTCTTTCTGTGCCTCATTCACCTCCTCAACGGCATGGAGCACCCGCATCATGCAGCCATTCTGTTCAGCCGTCTTAATCAGCGCCTTCACATCTTTGGGGAAGCAAGAGCCGCCATAGCCACAGCCGGGATAGAGAAACTTGCCACCAATACGCGCGTCGGTACCTATACCTTTGCGCACCATATTGACATCCGCCCCAACCAGTTCGCACAGGTTAGCGATATCATTCATGAAACTGATACGTGTAGCCAGCATCGAGTTGGCCGCATATTTGGTCATCTCAGCCGAGGGGATATCCATGAAAATCACGCGGAAATTGTTGATCAGCATCGGGCGGTAGAGGCGCGACATCACCTCGCGCACCTTCTCACTCTCTGCACCCACCACCACGCGGTCGGGCGACATAAAGTCCTTGATAGCCGTTCCCTCTTTCAAGAACTCGGGATTAGAAGCCACATCAAACGGAATCTGCTCACCACGTTTATCCAGTTCCTCCTGGATAGCCGCCTTCACCTTGGCCGCCGTACCTACAGGCACCGTACTCTTGGTGACCAAGATGGTGTATTTCTTAATGTGGCGGCCAAACTGACGCGCTACAGCCAGCACATACTTCAGATCCGCCGAGCCATCCTCGTCAGGCGGTGTACCTACGGCAGAGAAGACCACATCCACCTTATCGAGCACCTCCACCAAGTCTGTGGTAAAATGGAGTCGGCCATCGCGGTAATTACGCGCTACCATCTCCTCCAACCCCGGTTCATAAATAGGGATTTCGCCCTTCAACAGTTGGTCAATCTTCTTCTGGTCCACATCCACACAGGTCACGTTTACCCCCATTTCAGCGAAACAGGTGCCAGTAACCAGGCCTACATATCCTGTGCCTACAATCGCAATATTCATATTGAATTCTATGTTAGTTTGTTGTAATTCGACCGCAAAGTTAATTGATTTAAATAAAACGTGCAATTTCTAACGCCACAAGTCGCAAAGAAAAAGAAGAAAAAGTACAGAATCATAAAAAAGTTGCCAAAATACATCATTTAGTTGATGGATTCACCACAAAACAAACGTTATATTATATTAATATAGGCAGAAATTACTCCTTAAAAAGTGTAATTTCAACAATAACACGTATATTTGTGGACTTATTACGCCCTAACAGGCCCTATAATAAAAAAACAAACGATAATCAGGCCAAGACATGCCGTTTAAGGAGAATAGATATATGACAAAAAAGAAGCAAAATATCCGTGCATTATCGGGTGCCCTAATAGTCCTCATTGCCATCATCTTGAGTGGCTGTATGCAAGACCTCTTCAACGAAGAGTTGGTCAAGAAGACCTATGAAGACGCCTTTCCAGTAAAGGACATCGACCCCCAGATGGATTGGAAGATGACCCGTGCCGTCTCAGTCACCGTCAACGTAAACGACCATAACGGCAGCGAATACTCTATTCTCGTTTATGACAACAATCCCCTGATTGACGACTCCAACGCTACCCTGTTGGTCAAGAGCGAAGCCACCACACAGAAGGAGTTCAGCACCGTATTCGACTGCCCCACCTACCTCGACGCCCTCTATATCTGCAAGCGCGATGAGGTAGGTCGTGTAGTTGCCCGCTTGGCAGAGATTAACAATAACAGTGTCCGCACCACCTTTGGCGACAACGCCACCACGCGCACTTTCGATACCCGGGCGACCAGTTCACTGATCAATCCCTATACCCCCGCAAAGAGCGAGAGCGAGATACTCAATATGGCCAGTAGGGCCAAGGAGTTACGATCAAATACAGTCATAAAAGCAGGCGAAGTATGGAAAATCAGCAAAGACAAGACCTTCCGCAACGACCTTGACCTACAAAGTTCCAGCCAGAACCCCGCAACCATCATCATTCAGGGCGAATGGAATCCAGGCGGTAACATCGCCGCTATCCAGACAGGCGCCAATGTCGTGGTCACATCCACCGGTAAAATCATTCTGCCCCCTGGTAGAGCAGACAATAAATCACTCAAATTAAATGGCAACAGCACCCTCACGGTCTATCCCGGCGGCTATGTAGGGGGTAAAAATGGCAAGAAAGAAGGCTATATCATGATGCCGACAGCCTCAGAGGGACGCGTAAACTACAATGCAGGCACCATCAACGTCTCCACTATCGACATGCGCGGCGACAAGAGCCACTTCTACAACTGCGGAGATTTAACGATTGACGAGCTCATTATCACCAATCAAGGCGGCAAACTCACAAATATGGGTCACGCCACGATTGGCGAATCAACCTACAACTGCACCATTGAAAACGGCTGCTACCTCAAGGTCACCAAAGATTTCTACGGCAGCCTGCTGCTCGACGACCACAGCGCCGCCGATTTGGCCAATTATGCTCGCAAACGGAATAGCGATGAAAAATCCTGGGGCAAAAGCATACGTATGGGAAGCGGCTCAATGCTGACTATCCGCGGTGAGGCCTGGATGAGCGGTGTCGACATCAAAGAAAATGATTTTACCAACGTGCAAGGCCCCAGCCGCGGACAATCTTTGATACGCATAGAAAAGCTGATGGCCATCAATAGCCTCTATACCAACCAGGGAGGCAACATTTTCTTCGAAGTCAATCAGGTGAACATAACCAATGAGTGGGAGAAGCAGACCTTCTTGAAACAGTTGATGGGTAAGGATGGTACCTTGGCCCGTTGGGGCGAGGCACCTGTTTTCATTGAGGCAGGCGAGTGTACCGGCGAGGGCAACACCCCCAGCAGCTCAGGCAAACCTACTCCCGAAGAGCCACTTGGTTATACCTACGTTTTTGAAGACAACTACCCACTGGTCGGCGACTACGACTTCAACGACGTGGTGATTGACGTCGTCCCTGAATACCATCGTGAAAAAAGAACCAATTTCATCAAGCGTATTCAGCTTGATGTCACCCTTACCGCCGCTGGCGCCAGCAAAGCCGTTGGCGTAGGTTTGCGTATCGTAGGCATCCGTAAAGACCAGATTGCCTCCATCACCACTGGTGGCGCTGATCGTCGGTTTATCGAATCGATGAAGAGTGAGTACTCCCGCTTCACCTTCAACGAAGCCACCCACTGCGAAGACAGCGACCCATCAGTAGTAATCCCTATCGCTGGCGAAGTGCATCATGTCTTTGGCACCGGATTAAAACTGATCAATACCGGTGAGGGAGAGACAGCCAAAGCCTACACCTATGAAATCATCATCGAATTGGCCGACCAAAAGCGCACTGATCCCCTCTTCAGCAAAGACAACCTCGACTTCTTCATCTGCTACAAGTATAAGAACATGCAGAAGCGCATGGAGGTCCACCTCTATGAGTTTTGGAAATACGGCCCCACCGCCGCAGGCACCATCCAGCAGTTGAACCTTGACTTGGCCGGAAATAACACTTGGGCAGTCTGCGTGCCTTACGGTTTCCGCTACCCCAAGGAGAATATCAATATCTCGCGCACCGACCACCCCACGGAGTGTGCCTACCCCGACTTCATCAAATGGGCCCGCGACCGCAACACCTGTCAGGACTGGTACACCCGGCCCAACAATGGCTACGTCATGCGCGTTAACCCATAAACAGATAATTATCAAAACTAACAACAACCCCTTATACAAACAAAATCAAATCAATGAAAACGATCCTTTTTGTTGACGATAAAGCCACTATCGGAACTGTACTGCAAGTCTATTTAGGCCAGGAGAACAACCTGGTCTATGTCGAAGACCCCCTCAAAGCCATCGACTGGCTCAATCAGGGCAACGACCCCGACTTAGTGATTACCGACATCCGCATGCCCCACATGACAGGTAAAGAGTTCCTCCACTATATGAAGAGCAACCCCCTCTACAGTCACATCCCTGTGGTGATACTCTCCAGCGAAGACAGCACCACCGAGCGCATCAAGCTCCTTGAAGAGGGTGCCGCCGATTACATCGTCAAGCCCTTCAACCCCATGGAGCTGAAGGCCCGTGTGAAAAGATATTTAGTATAAGCCATGGGCCACGGCATGATATACACCCTCTATCTGGGCCGAGATCAGGCCATACTGAAACACATTGCTTCAGTATGTCCCGGTATGCTCATTCCCCTGAGCGGGCTGTCGCAAGCCTGCCAAGAGATAGACACTATTCGTGAACGATACAACACGATGCTTTTGGTTGAGAGTGGTAACAGCTCCACCCTCTGCCCCATGATAGCCGAGCTCCATAAACGCTACCCGCGTGTCTATATCATCTTGGTGACCCCCACAGCCCTACAGGGCGATGAGCGCAAGCTCTACCTGAAGGCTGGCATCAGCAACATGATTAGCCCAGACGTCACCCTCCAGCGCATGAACGAACTGGTCGAATTCCTCGCACAACGCAAGCAATACAAGCTGAGAGAGTTCAAGGAGAAGCAGCGACAGAGCCTCACCAAGCCCTTCCACCTCCCCCTTTGGAAGCGCAGCTTCGACATCGCAGCCTCCCTTGGCGCCCTGTTGGTACTCTCCCCCATCCTGCTGCTCACCGCCTTAGCCATTCGCATCGAAAGCAAAGGCGACATCATCTACCGCAGCAAGCGTGTAGGCACCAACTACCAGGTGTTCGACTTCCTGAAGTTCCGATCCATGTACTCAAACGCTGACCGTCGCCTCAAGGAGCTCTCCGCCCTTAACCAGTATGCGGCAGGCAAAGCCGATAAAAAGAAAGAGCAGGAGAAAGCAGCAACACCCACCATTGATGTCAACCAGCTGACGGATGACGCCGCCGACGGCAACCTGTTGATTGGCGACGACTTCGTTATCAGTGAAGAAGAGTTCACCCAGCAGCAGCGCGATAAGCAAGAGAACGCCTTCGTCAAGATTGAAGGCGATCCGCGTGTCACCCGTGTGGGCCGGTTTATCCGTAAGTACAGCATTGATGAGCTGCCACAACTCATCAATATCCTGAAGGGTGACATGAGCGTAGTAGGCAATCGTCCCCTCCCACTCTACGAAGCTGAGCAGTTGACCAACGACGACGACATCGAACGATTCTTGGGCCCCGCCGGCCTCACCGGCCTTTGGCAGGTAGAGAAGCGAGGAGGTGCAGGCGCCATGTCAGCCGCCGAGCGCAAGCAACTCGATGTCCGTTACGCACACGAATTCTCGTTTGCCATGGACCTTAAAATAATCCTGCGAACCTTTACAGCCTTCATTCAGAAGGAGAATGTATAAACTCATATAATATTATAAGTAATGAAGCATACAGGAAAACGCTATACCCCGTGGATATGGATGATGGTAAGTCTGTTCAGTCTGACTACCATCCTCCCCCTCCATGCCCAGCAAGCCACCGACCAGAACCAGCGCGTCAAGCTGTTAGAAACCCTGAAAGAGGCCGATGCCGCATTAGACTCCATGTCCACAGGCATACCTGTGGGAATAGAAAAAATCCAGCTCCCCCCGTTGCAAGTATTTCTTGATGCCGTCTCTGACAATGCAACGGTAAAACGCTCAGTAAGCCAAGTTGAAAGTGCAAAGAACGAATTGCAACTTCAACGCAGAGACTGGTGGAATTACGTTCGTTTTTCTGGGAGCTACAGCTATGGCCGATACAATACCTTGAGCAATAACAGTGATGAATACACCCCCATTTATCAAACCGCCATGAGTAGCGCCCAACACACGTTTAATGTCGGGGTTAATGTTTCTATTCCTTTAGGTGATTTTACTAACCGAAAACTTAAATTAAAAAAATACCGCTTTGATATAGAGCAACTGCAATATCAGCAAGAAGAGGTTATGGAACAGCGCCGATTACAAGTTCTCGAGGCCTACAACCAAGTTACTATACAACTGGCAACAATTTCTGCAAAAGCAGAAACTGCAGCTCTGTACAATGCACAGATGAAAATGATTGAATACAACTTTGTC
>CAMAMO010000001.1 GCA_945836915.1 uncultured Mediterranea sp. | reverse complement strand
GGGTAGCCGGTGCGACGGATATCAGCCCAAGTCTCCCAACCATTGGGGAAGTTGGCAATCCACTTCTGCACCAAGATACGCTCACGGTTCTCGTCGGCTGAGGCGTTTTCATCGTAAGCAGGGGTTACGCTACTCATCGCGGCGTGGTTCTTGCTGGAGTCGAGCGGATCAACATAGTCGGCAGGGGTTGCTGTGCTCAGCAGGTAGTTGCCGATGGTGACACCACGCTCCTGCATGGAGACGTTGACACCCTCTTCATAGAGCGACTTGGCCGTACCCTTCATGTTCCACCCGTTCAAGGCACCCTCGGCACGGAGGAAATAGGCTTCTGAGGCTGACATCACCAGCAGCTTGTCCAGTTCACCGATGTTCATACGGGAATAGTTGGCATAACTGGCCTGGCTACCGGCACTCTGATAGATACCATTACGCACACCAACCAACTCGCCCGTTGAGAGCTCTGAAGCGTTGACGTAGGCTGCAAGACGGGGATCGTCGTAACCGCTCAGATAAGAGGTGATGTTGGCGCTGACACGAATCTCCTGCCATGAATAGGCTACACGGTAGTAGGGATTCATACCATCGTTATCGCTGTACCAAGCGGCATCTTGGGCGGTGGTCATCACACCGATTGTGTGATTGATGGCCTCTTCTGCTTTCTGGCGAGCCAGGGTGGCATTGACGTTAGAGATACGCATAGCCATGCGCAACTTCAGGGTATTAGCAAACTTAACCCACTTGGTGAAGTCGCCGCTATAAACAAAGTCGCTCTGGGCAAACACGCTCATGTCTTCGCCTGAGAGGGCTACAGCAGTCAGCTCGTCGATGGCTACATCGAGGTCAGCGAACATATTGTTGTAAAGCTCCTCCATGTTGTCATAGGGTACGGTAAACTCGGCTCCGGTCACCTTTGAATAGGGCAGCGGACCGTACATATCACTCAGACGGAGGGTACCGAAGATGCGGAGAATCTGTGCCCAGCGGTAGGAGATACCTTCACCGCCGGTGGTCTGCTTCATCTGGAAGAAACCGGTGTAGATTTGAGGCATGATGGTATTGAAAGGAACTCCAATCCAGTTGATACGGGGATTGTAGGTGTAAAAGTTACCGCTATTACCCCATTGGGCAATGTTGGCAATCTGACCACCATATTCTGAACCGATCATCTGGTCAATCATCTGCGAATTGTTCTGTTGTCCTTGAGCCAGAACGGGCATCATACTCTTGATGAGTGAGTTGGTGATGGCATTGTCACCAAGCATATCCTCGGGCGTTGGGCCGTAGGGGTTGGTGTTGTACTCTTCGAAGTTGCCGGTGCAAGCGGCAAGCAGTCCGGCCGTCAGCAGGCTGGCGGTGAGCTTGGCACCTCTCTTTATGGTATTTAAACTCTTCATGGACGTTGCGATTAGAATGAAAGTTTGACGTTAAAGCCCAGGCTACGCAAGCTGGGTTGCTGGAAATAATCGACTCCTTGGTAGAAGTTGCTGGTGACGGATGAGGTGCTTTCGGGGTCGAAAGGTGCCTTGCAGTAAATCATCCAGAGGTTCTTACCGGTGACGCCGAGGGTGAGGTCACACTTGTCAGCAAACCACTTGCGGGGCAGCTGGTAGCTGAGGCTCAACTCGCTCAGACGCACATTGGTGGCGCTGTAGGTGTAGTAGGTACCGATGGCGGTGCTGGTCTTGTCATAGTATTCCTTTGCACTAACCTGGCTCTCGCCAATCCATACACCACCCTGCTGGCGAGCTATGGCGCTGGCTTCTGATACACCGTAACGGTCAAGCATGGCTTGGGTGTCTGACACCACCAGACCACCGACACGGGCGGTGAAGGCGAATCCCAGGCTCAGTCCGTTCCAAGCAACGTTTCCATTCCAACCCAGGTGATACTTAGGCAGGATAGAGCCTACCTTGCGGTATTCGGTATCCTCTATAGCGAGGCCACCGGTAGAGGGATCTTGCCAGATGTAGCCGTTTGGTGACTGGCGCAGGCGTTGGTTGATGTAGATGTCGCCCATGGTACCACCCTCGTAGAGGCGCAGCGTAGGACCGCCACTGATACCCAGCGTACCCTTTGAGTAGTAATCCATCTTGATGGCCTCACCCGTATCTGGATTAATAGCGCCATTAGCCAAGCTGATGATTTCGTTCTCATTCAGGGTGTAGGTAAAGTTGGTTGATACCTTTACCTTGTTGAAGGTCTCTGTGAAGCCTAAAGCCAACTCAATACCTTGGTTCTGAATGTTACCGGTCTGCACGATGTTGCTCTTGTAACCAGATGAGGCAGATGCATCGACGTAGAAGGTCTGGTTGAAGGTGTTTGAGCGGTAGAGTGTCACATCGAGGTTGATGCGGTTCTTCCAGAATTTGGTATTCAGACCGAGTTCCCATGACTTGGTGTTCTCAGGCTTCAAATCGGTGTTGTAATGAATAGCAGGATACTCGTAGGTATTGGTCTGCTCGTTGTAATCATACTGCATGCGCGTCAGGTAGCGGCTGGGTGAAGAGGCCACCTCGGCCCATGAACCGCGAATCTTGGCGTAATTGAACCATTCAGGCAGTTTCAGGGTTTCGCTAATCACCCATGAGAGACCTACTGAGGGGTAGAAATAGCTGGACTTGCTGGTGAAGGCCAACATAGAGGCCCAGTCGTTACGGCCCGTCACGGTGAGGTAGAGCTGGTGGTCCCAACCCAACTCAGCGCTGGCGAAGATACTCTGTGTCTGATCGTGCCACTTAGTTTCGTTGCGCTTCGAGGTCGCCATCTTGATGTTACCGATGTGGAAGAAGTTGGTCACTTGGTCCAGACCGCCCTTGATGTAGAAGAAGTCCTCTTGCAGGTCGTTGATCGAGGTACCGATGTTGGCGTTGAATGACATGCGGTCATCCATGAAGTTCTTGCTGATGTTGACAATGGCGTCAGCATAGACTGAGCGGTCGTTCTGCTTGGTATGGCCATAGTAACCCTTGTCGCTACCTTCGGTAAAGGTAGTGCGGGTTGAAGCGTAATACTTCTCGTAACCGTCCTGGTCACTGTTATCCACACGTACACGGCCAGTGATGTTGATCCAAGGTGCAATCTCCCACTTCAAGCTGGCATTGAACATGTAGCGGCGCTTCTCCAGATTGTTGTTCATGCGATACATAATCCAGTAGGGGTTCTGCATATCGAGCGATGTGCCGTAGATGCCTGCGGGCCAGTATTGAGTCATGATGTTGCGCGAGGTGCTGTAACGTTCATACATCTGCACCTCTTGGAAGTTCTCGCCACGGGGGAAGAGGTAGAGTGATACCAAGGGGTTGAAGTACTGACCGCTACCCACCATGTTCTTGTTGTTCTGAATGATATATTGGGCGCCAAGGTCAAGGGTCAATTTGTCGTTAGCGAACTTCGCCGTGTTGCGGATGGAGAAGTTGTAACGGTTATAAGAGTTGTTGGGCAGAATACCCGTAGAGTTCGTCGTAGAGATAGAGGCGTAAGTTTGGTTTTTCTCGGTACCGGTAGTCAGCGTCAAGCCGTTCATCACGTTAGTACCGGTGTTGAAGAAGTCAGCGGGATCGTAGCTGGTAGGAACGTCTAACTTGTTGCCCCAGCTCATCGACTCACCTTCGTTGTTTCCGTAGATGTTCTGGAACTTAGGCATCATCAGGGCAGAGCTGAAGGTAGTGTTGTTGCTGTAGGTAATCTTCACCTTGCCGGTAGTACCCTTCTTGGTGGTAATCAGAACCACACCGTTTGAGGCGTCTGAGCCATAAAGGGCGGCTGCTGAGGGACCGGTCAGAATGGTCATGCTCTCAATATCCTCAGGGTTGAGGTCGGCTACGCTGTTTGAACCGGGCTGCTTACCCATGGTACCACCACCTTGGTCACCGCTGTTGACGTTGAACATGGGGATACCATCAATTACGTAGAGGGCGTTGTCATCCTTCTCCAAAGACTTTGTACCACGCATCACCACGCGGGCAGCGGCACCAGGACCGGCGGCCGACGAGTTGATGGTAACACCGGCTACCTTACCAGAGAGGGAGTTGATGAAGTTGGCATCGCGAACGGCCATCAACTCTTCGCCCTTAACCTGCTGCACGTTATAGCTCAGGGCCTTCTGCTCGCGCTTGATACCCAGGGCGGTTACCACCACCTCGGCCAGCTGCTTGCTATCCTCCTCCATCACAATGTGGAGCGGCTCTTCGTTTTTCACCGTAATCTGCTGCGAGGTGTAACCTACGTAGCTCAGTTCAATGACCGAACCTTGATCTACGGTCAGCGTAAAATCACCGTCAAAGTTGGTGATGGTACCATCGGTACCCCCCTTGACAGCCACGCTGACACCAATCAGCGGTTCGCCTGTACCGTCAATGACGTTACCCTTTACGGTCACCTTCTTGGCAGGCTGGCTGGGAGCGCTTTTTGAAAGGACGATGTGGTCGTCTGTCAAGGTAAACTGCAAACCCGTACCTTTTAGTACGCGGGTTAATACGGCCGTTACAGATTCGTCCTTCGCCTTCACCGTAATCGATGAGGAGGCAGGCAGATCTGACACGTTGTAAACAACGGACAAAGAGGTCTTTCGGCCAATCTCGTCCAATACTTTAGCTAAAGGAGCTCCGTTTAGCTCAAGGCTCACTTTGCGCTCTTGCGCCATCAGTAGGAGTGGCGCAAACAGCAGGGCGAGCAACAAATAAAGACATTTCTTGGTAATCTGGTTCTTCATGTCTCTTCTTGTTTTTAATTAGTTTGGTTAATCGGTTTATGTATGGAATGAAACCATCTCATCCCATTATCGCATATTATACAAACCGCGGAAAGATGTTACTAAAGAAAAATGCATTTTTTTTGAGTAAAAATTCAATCTTTACGCAACGTGTTTAAATATTTCTTTTTTTTGCTATTTTCAAGGGGTGGGAGTTAGCGCCACTAGCGCCATAGCGCCAAGTGGCGCTAATATAGAAAACTAGAAGAAAACTATTATTTTATCTATTTTATAAAGTTAACGCCAAGTGGCGCTATGGCGTTAATGGCGCTAACTATGGCATGCTATTTTTAGCTCTGTTGAATTTTCTGATTATTCCTTATCTCAAGTAGGAGTTGATTGAGGCGTAAGAAAAAACATCTATGCAAAGGCCGTAGTTTTAAGGTAGGTCTAAGGTTAGTCCCAAGTTCCTCCCAAGTTACTCTAATCTTCCTCTAATCCTAGATTAGAGAATAGTTAGATGAACATTAGAGAGAGATTAGAGTCTAATGAGAGTTAAAGGGGAGGAACAGAGGAGTCATCTCCCTCTGTCGATTATCTTGGCGGGAGAATGGTTACCTTCTCACCCTCTACCTTGTAGGTAAAGTGATTGGTCAGCGCTAAGGTACGTAGCACCTCGTTGACGGGATCATCCGTCTTGAAATGGCCGGTGAAGCACTCTTTGCGTAGCTGCGCTTGAGTAAAGGTGATACGAATACCATAAATCTTCTCCAAGCATTGGGCAATATCACCCAGCGAACGGTCGTGAAAGTTCATCTCCCCCTTAATCCATGAAAGCATCTCCTCGGGGTTATTGTAGCTGTGCAGCTCCATCGCACCGTTTTCTTTGTTCACGGTCATGGTTTGGCCTGGCTTCAAGCGGTGGCCCACCTGGTCATCTGCACTACGGTACATATTCACCGCCCCCTCAAAGAGGGTGGTCATCACGCGATTCTCTGCCTCACGTGCGCGTACATTGAATTTAGTACCCATCACACGGGTTCTGATGCCCTCTTTCGAGGCCACCTCAAAACTCTTCCAATCGCTATGCTTCACTTCGAAATAGGCCTCACCCTGCAACTTCACCTTCCTACCGCTCCAAACGCTGGCGTTGTAGGTCAGGCGGGTCGATGAGTTGAGCCACACCTTCGAACCATCGGGCAAAACCAGCTGGGCCCTCTGGCCCTTGCCCGTTGTTATCTCGTAAGGTGCGGCACCTCCTAAGAGTGTCATCATCAGGGTACCACTCAGTACCACGCCAGCCACAAAGGCGGCCACCTGCCAACTGTAGCGTTGCCACCAAGTACGCTGGCGCTCCTTGCTGTAGCGGCGTTTGCGCTCCACGTCGCGGCGGAACTGCCCTATAGCATGGTCCAAGTTAGCCTTTGCGTAATTGTCAGCCCGCTGAGCCAACTGCATCAGGTAATAGACCTGCTCCATTTTTTGGCGGTTTTCATCAGACTGAGCAGCCCATGCCTCCACCTGGGCAGCCTCCTCAGCCGTAAGTTCTTGGGATAAATATGCAACGAGTTTTGAATCTTCCATCTGGTCAATATGCTGGTTTTAGGGGGTACAGTTTACACTGCTCTCCGCTGTTAGTACAAATGAACGAGCAAATATACTAATCATTTATGAAACTTTTATCTTTTCGGGCAAAAAATATTTTTGAGCTTCCTGTTTGGTATATTCAGAAAGTTCCTCTATATTTGCACAAATCAAATGAAAAACCTATGGCCCAGTTTCTTTAATTATGTTGATTGTGCGATGAAGAAGATGGAAACGACTTGGACGACAGAAGCTCTACGAGCTGGCGATCAGCGTGCTTTCGAGGCGCTCTACCGCTATTATTACAGAGGTCTGTGTGCCTTTGGCGCCCAATACATCACCTTATCCGAGGCGGAAGAGGTGGTGCAAGATACCATGATGTGGTTATGGGAGCATCGTGAGGCTATTGACGAGACGCTTTCCATCAAGACGCTGCTCTTTACGATAGTGAAAAACAAAGCACTCAATCTGATTACCCACGAGGAGATTCGTCGGCGGGTGCATCAGGAGATTATTGATAAGTATCAGGAGCGGTTTGAGTCGCCCGATCTCTATCTGAACCAAGAGCTGTTTGAACTCTATCACGCTGCCTTGAACAAACTGAGCCCCGAGGTACGACAGGCTTTCGAGCTCAACCGCCACCGCCACATGACCCACAAGGAGATAGCCGAACAGTTAGGCGTGTCGCCGCAGACGGTAAATTATCGGATCAGCCAAGCCCTGAAGCTACTCCGTCAAGAACTAAAAGATTACCTGCCGCTTATCCTACTGCTCCTCTCGCTGCAAAGCAGTCATACCGAAATACCTCATCAAGCGATAACAGTTAATAACAATATACCACTATGGATACCAACAAATTTGTAGGCGAAAAAATCAAGTCGCTGCGCGAAGAGAAAGGCCTCTCACGCGAAGAACTGGCCCGCCAGTCGGGCATCGGCATAGAACAGATGGAACGCATCGAGAGTAATACCGACCTGCCCTCGCTGGCTCCGCTCATCAAAATAGCCCGTGTATTGGGGGTTCGCTTGGGCACCTTCCTGGACCAACAGCAGGAGGTAGGTCCTGTAGTCTGCCGTAAAGACGAGGTGATGAACAGCATCGAGTTTTCAAACAACGCTCTGCAGAGCCGTCGCCACATGACCTACCATTCACTCTCTAAGTCAAAGGTCGATCGCCACATGGAGCCCTTCATGATTGACGTAGCTCCGACTGATGACAGCGATTTTGTGCTCTCTACCCATGAGGGACAGGAGTTCATCCTGGTGATGGAGGGGACCATGGAGATTTGCCATGGCCGCAACACCTACATCCTGAACGAGGGCGACAGCATCTATTATGACTCCATCGTACCTCATCACGTACACGGCTACAAAGGCCAAGCCGCTAAGATTTTAGCCGTCATCTACACCCCAATCTAAAGGTTAAAACCTTTGGAACGGTCTGCGTGAACTACCTTCAGCCATTATTGCTGAGGGTAGTTCATGTTTTCTTCGGTCATCTGCTCCAGCACTTCGTGGAGGTACTTGGCACTCTCCCAACGAGCCATGGGGAGGTCGTGGAGGAGGTAGTTACCACAATCCTTCGGGGTGGTACCGGGCACTTCGCCTTCAAAGTTGGCCACGAAACGGAAGGTGCGTTGCATCAGTTCTACGATGTCTGAGGGCTTAAGGTTGCCACGCATCAGGAGGTAGTTGCCAGTGAGGCAGCCCATGGGCCCCCAATAGATGATGCGATCCTTCCATTCGGGATCGTTGCGCAGGTAGGTAGCTGCCAAGTGCTCAATGGTATGCAGGGCCCCCTGACCAAGAGCAGGCTCGCGGTTAGGCTCCTTCATGCGGATGTCGAACGTAGTGATGGTTTCACCGTTGACGTCGTCCTGGCGTGAAACGTAAATGCCACGCAGCAGGTGAATGTGATCAATAGTAAAGCTTGCTATTTTTTCCATATCTCTATAATTTGGGCAATTCATTCAAGTAGCTCCAGGTAGTTTGGAAAGAGCGGTCGGCCATCGTCTTCCAGAAGTCCAGATACTGGGCAAAGTTCTCTTCGTGGGCTCCGGGGGTGTCGCTGATGATGCGGAAACTGATGAAGGGGACGCCGCTGAGGTAACAGGTCTGCGCCAGTGCGGCCGACTCCATATCAACGGCCAGTGCCTCGGGAAAGCGGCCCTTAATCACCTCCAACTCCTGACGGTTACTGATAAACTGGTCGCCAGTACAGATCAAGCCGCCGTGAACGTGGCTCTGCAGCGTGCCGCTCGCATTGAGTTGCAAGGCGGCGGCGAGCAGACGTTGGTCGGCCTCGAAGTAGAGCGGGAGGCCTTGAATCTGTCCGTAGGCATTGCCGTCGCCACACCACACGTCGTGGTAAGCCAAGCTGGTGCTGGCCACCACGTCAGTGACCTGCAGCACCCTATCTATACCACCAGCCACGCCGGTGCTAATCAAGGCTGTAGGCTGAAAATGTTCAATCAGAGCGGCGGCACCCAGTGCGGCGTTGACCTTGCCTATGCCACT
Source organism: uncultured Mediterranea sp. (assembly GCA_945836915.1). GTDB lineage: Bacteria > Bacteroidota > Bacteroidia > Bacteroidales > Bacteroidaceae > Bacteroides. Next base: position 42,072 of record CAMAMO010000001.1, on the reverse strand, counting down.
CTGTGCCAGGACCACCTCATTCCGTCCGATGCGCCCTGTAACGAAGGTCATTCGTCCGCGGCACACCTCTTGCTTTTCTTCCAATCGGGCAGCCAGCTGTTCATGCTCACTGCCCATGGCGCTGATAATTCCAATCATATCTTTTCTTCAATTTTAGTATTCCAATTAGTCAATAACCTCTCTGCTCCGCCGTTCGCGCAGCATGAACCAACCGGCCAGCAGGGTACCCGAAATGCTATGCCAGGCACACGAGATGGCACAAGGCAAAACCGCTAACGGTTGTGCGGCGAAGAAGGTGCCCGCCAAGACGGTGGCTAATCCGGCATTCTGCATCCCCACCTCGATGGAGAGGGTGCGCTTCTTAGCCACGCTGAAACCAGCCAACCGTCCGGCATTCCACCCTAACAGATAGCCCAGTCCGTTATGACAGATGACCACAGCGAAGGTCCAGAGAAAGAGCGCCAACCCACGGGCTAACAAATCATCGTGCACCGTGCTCACCACCCCGCCCACAATACAAGCCAGGCAGATAACGCTGCAACCCGGCATCAACCCCTGCAACGTTGGGAACGAGGGGTGATGAGCGTAGCGGTAGTTAAGCAGACAGCCCAACCCCACAGGCAGAATAGTGACCAGCAGGATGTTGAGAAACATCCCCACCGCATCAATCTCGATAATCTCGCCCGCTGTGAGTTGCAGCAGCAAGGGGGTCATCACCGGTGCCAGCAAGGTGGAGGTACAGGTCATGCCTACCGAAAAGGCCACATCGCCCTTGCAGAGAAAGGACATGATGTTGCTCGACACCCCTCCCGGACAGGAGCCCACCAACAGGATACCCAGTGCCAACGCCGGTTCCAAATGGAACACCTTAACCAGCGTCCACGCCACCAAGGGCATGATGAGAAACTGAGCCGAGGCACCGATGAAGATATCCAGCGGCCTGCGGGCTACTACCAAGAAATCTTCAGTGGTGAGCGTCAAGCCCATGGTCAACATGATCAGCCCCAGAATCACCGTCTGTGTCGTCCCCCTAACCCACTCGAAGAGCTGCGGACAAAGGAAGGTAACGAGAGCTATCGCAATAATAAACGCAGAGGCATGGCGAGCCAGCCAGGCGCTTGCAGTGGTAAAGGTGTTAAGTTGTATCATCATTCTATGTTTAATAAGCCCCCTCCGGTGTGGCGAAATAGCGTTTGTAGAGCCAGGTTACACCGATATAGATTATGAAGGCGGAGAGGAAGCCCATCAGGGCATCAATCAGATAGTGGGCCTGGATATAAACCGTCGCTCCGCAGAGCAGCAGATAGAAGGGTAGAAGAGCCAAAAAGAGGCGCTTGCTGCCTCGCCACGACATAATCATCAGAATAGTGCTCATACCCACGTGCGATGAGGGGAAAGCGGCTGTAGGGCGTTCACCCACCTCTTGCGACCCCTCGACTAGCTGATAGAAGAAGCCCTCTTCACAGCCGGGACCCGGTAGCAGCTCCTGGTGGTGGTTGAAGTAGTCGCCAATTGAGGGAAAAGTACCTGCCATCACCTGGTCCAGCCCGATAGCGGGGAAGTAGAACTGCGGACCGGCTACGGGCACGAAGATATAGATAAGGTAATAGCAGAAGAACCCGCACACCACAACAAACGACACCTTCTCAAAAAGGTTGTAACGGAAGAGGAAGTACCACACGACCACTACCAAAATCATCGGATAGTAGCAGAAGTAGCCCATATTCAGCGCCTCGCTCACCCACATCTGGGGCCATCGTAGCGAGAACCAGAGGGCCGGCTGCCCACTGAAGAGCCACTGCTCTGCAGAGGCAAAGAGGTGGTCCAGATTAGGAAAGACACGATTGAACTCAAAAGTATCAGGGTACCAGTATGAGAGGAGCGACATTTGGATAGCTACCCGCACAAAGGCAGTGAGCCTACAGGGAGCCAGCCGGTAGAGATACATCAGCACCACGGTGAGCATAGCCAGACAGACGCGGTCAATCAGCATCTGCCCCGGATGGTCCATCTGCCGGAAAAGACAAAGGATAATCACTGAGGTGATCAGGTTATAGAGCAAGGAAATCTTCTCTACCGCAAAGAGCCCCTTGCCGCTTTGGGTGGGTTTCAGCAACTCGAATCTCATAGCCATCCTTCCTGTTTATACCAGGCTACGGTCTCCTTCACGCCACGTTCCAAGGGGTATTGGGGCTGATAGCCTAACTCCTGAATGGTGGGGGTGATGTCGCATTGCCAGTTACGTTGTTTCATGATGCGATACTTGTCGGGGTTGAGGGTGCTGGTGGTGCCTCGGCAAGCGGCCAGCCATCCGGCCACACCGCTAATCAGCCGCAACAGCCAGAGGGGGCTGACGAAACGTACCACAAAAGGATTCCCTAACTCACGGCAGAGCAGGTCGCTGTAGGTGCGGCTCTGATAGACCTCACCGTCGCTCAGAAAGTAGCAGCGACGCGTTACGCCCCGCTCGATGGCTAAGAAGAGGGCCTGAACCACGTCCTTCACATAGACAAAAGTAAGGTCTTGCCGGCGAAAGCCAGCCGCGAAATCGACATGCTGCGTGATACTCTTGGCCATCAGGAAATAGTCCCTCTCACGCGGGCCATAGACCCCCGTGGGACGGAAGATGACGTAGGGCACGTCGGTCGTCTGTTGCAAGTAGCGCTCGGCCATCAGCTTGCTGCGGCCATAGGCGGTATTGGGTTGCGGGGTATCGCTCTCACGGATGGGGGTGTAATCGGCCTCATGGATAGGGCCGAATACACTGAGGGTGCTAACAAAGAGGAACTGCTTGGGCATCATCTGCAACTGACGCAGCGCCTCCACCAGGTGGCGAGTCTGATTGCAGTTGATACGCTCAAAATCGGCCGGGTCGATGCACTTGGTAGCTCCGGCACAGTGAATCACCACGTCGAAGCATCCAAAGGCCTGCCGATGGGCAGCCAGCTGCTCTCTCAGCCTATCGGGGTGCTTCATGTCGAGAATCAGAAACTCCACGCGGGAGTCTTGCAGATAGGCCTTGCTGCTGCTGGCTCTCAGACCAGCCCAGGTCTGGAACCCGCGATTCAGCGCCTCCTCCACCAAAAAACTGCCAATAAAACCGCTGGCACCGGTTATCAATATCTTCTTCATACGTTCTACTCCGTTTGGGGCGTTAAGTGGTTAATTAGGTCAGTTTACCGTCAGCGGGCGTCGAGGCGCCTCGTCTGTAGGTTTCAGCGGCTCTACGTGGATGCTGATAAAGGCGTTGCTGCCAAAGTAGCGCTTCAGTTGCCGCTCGATGCTTGAGGCGGCGGTATGAGCCTGAGCCAACGAAAGTGCCCCGTCCATGCGGATGTGACACTCAATGGCTACGGCGTTGCCAATACGGCGCGTACGCAGATGATGCGGCGCACTCACCCCCGGCTCATCAAGAATAATCTGGCGGATGATCTCCTCATTCTCACGTGAGAGCGACTTCTCCAGCAGCTCATCCACACAGGGCACCAACAGCTTGATGGAGACCTTAGCGATAAAGCAGCTCACCACCACCGCCGCTATGGGGTCGAGCACCGCCCAGGCCGGGCCCAACAGCACCGCTCCACCCACACCTACCGTGGTACCGATGGATGAGAGCGCATCACTGCGGTGATGCCAAGCATTGGCCACTACGGCCTGCGACCGCACCCGCTGACCTACCGTCAGTGTGTAGCGGAAAATCCACTCCTTCGACACCACTGATACCACCGCAGCCACTAAGGCCAGCCAGCTGGGTTGCTCCAGCCCCTCATCGCAGAGAAAGTGGAAGATGGACGTCAAGCCATTCCAGAAGATGCCCACCGCTACCCCGAAGAGCAACAGCCCGATGATAGCCGTAGCCAGCGTTTCATACTTGCCGTGACCATAGGCGTGACCCTCATCCTCCGGTTTCGAAGAGATGCGCACAAAAGCCATTACAATCAGGTCGGTGGCAAAATCGCTCAGCGAGTGTACGGCATCGGCTATCATGGCAGCACTATGGCCCAATACGCCCGCCGCAAACTTAAACAGCAGCAGAACAAAATTGACCGCACTACCCATCAGCGTGACACGGTAAACCGCCTTTTCTCTCTCTTTGATATCATCCATCGCTAAAAATGTCATCTATTGAGGGGACAAAGATAGTGTAACCCAATGGAAAAAAAGTATAAAAGCATAAAAAAAGAACTATATCTCATATTTTTTTGTTTTCTTTGTATCATAAAACCAACTAATTCCGTATTAGTATGAGCAAGAAGAAAGAAAAGAAGGCTGGCAAGCGGATGAACAAGAAGGAGCTTGTCAAGGCCATACTCGACCTGTTTCATCTGAAGCAGGGCGCTGAGCTGTCGCTCAAGCAGCTCTTTGAACAACTGAGGCTGAACACCCATCCCCTCAAGATGCTGGCCATGGATATCCTCGACGAACTGCTCGACGATGGCTACCTCTGCGAGGTGGAAAAGCATCGCTATAAACTCAACAACCGCGGCATAGAGATGACCGGCACCTTCCAGCGGAAGAGCAACGGGAAGAACTCCTTCATCCCCGACGGCGGCGGCGAACCCATCTTCATTGCCGAGCGCAACTCGGCCCACGCCATGGCGGGCGACCGCGTACGCATCGCCTTCTACGCCAAACGCCACGGCCGCATGGCAGAGGGTGAGGTGATTGAGATACTGGAGCGGGCTAACGACACCTTCGTGGGTACCCTGGAGGTGGCACGCTCATACGCCTTCCTGGTAACCGAAAACCGCACCTTGGCCAACGACATCTTCATCCCCAAAGAGAACCTGAAGGGGGGCAAGAACGGTGATAAGGCGGTAGTCAAGATTGTGGAGTGGCCTGACAAGGCAAAGAACCCCAAAGGCATCGTCATAGACATCCTGGGCAAGGCAGGCGAGAATACCACCGAGATGCACGCCATCCTGGCGGAGTATGGCTTGCCCTACATCTATCCCAAGCAGGTAGAGCAAGCGGCCGACCGCATTCCGACAGAGATACCTCAGGAGGAGATAGCCCGACGCGAAGATTTCCGAGGCATCACCACCTTCACCATCGACCCGCGCGACGCCAAGGACTTTGACGACGCCCTCTCCATCCGTCGCCTCGACAGCGGCCTTTGGGAGGTAGGTGTTCACATCGCCGACGTCACCTACTACGTCCGCGAAGGGTCGCTTATCGACCGCGAGGCTGAAAAGCGCGCCACCTCAGTCTATTTAGTGGACCGCACCATCCCCATGCTACCCGAGCGCCTCTGTAACTTCCTCTGTTCCCTGCGCCCCGATGAGGAGAAACTGGCCTACAGCGTCATCTTCGAGATGAACGACAAGGCCGAGGTGAAGAAGAGCCGCGTGGTACACACCGTTATCAGGAGCGACCGCCGATTCACCTACGAAGAGGCCCAGGAGCGGTTGGAAAGCGGTCAGGGTGACTATGTAGAGGAGCTTCAACAACTGGACAAACTGGCCAAGCAGCTACGCGATCAGCGCTTCAAGGCTGGTGCCATCAACTTTGACCGCTACGAAGTGAAGTTTGAGATTGACGAAAAGGGCAAACCCCTCAGCGTCTATTTCAAGGTCTCAAAGGATGCCAACAAGCTGGTGGAGGAGTTTATGCTGCTAGCCAACCGCACCGTGGCCGAGAAGATAGGTCGAGTCCCCAAGGGTAAAAAGGCAAAGGTATTCCCCTACCGCATCCACGACCTGCCCGACCCGGAGAAACTGGACAACCTGGCCCAGTTCATCGCCCGTTTTGGCTACAAGCTACGCACAAGCGGTAAGAAGGAGGAGGTATCAAAAAGCATCAATAACCTGCTCGACGAGATTCAGGGTCGCAAGGAGGAGAACCTCATTGAAACCGTCTCCATCCGCGCCATGCAGAAGGCTCGCTACTCCGTTCATAACATCGGCCACTACGGCCTGGCTTTCGACTACTACACCCACTTCACCTCGCCCATCCGCCGCTACCCCGACATGATGGTGCACCGCCTGCTCACCAAGTACCTCGACGAGGGTGGCCATACCGTCACAGAGAAGAAGTACGAGGCCCTGTGCGAACACAGCAGCATGATGGAGCAACTGGCCGCCAGCGCTGAGCGCTCCAGTGTGAAATACAAACAGGTCGAGTTTATGACCGAACACTTAGGTCAGGTCTATAAGGGGGTCATCTCAGGCGTCACAGAGTGGGGTCTCTACGTAGAACTGAACGAGAACAAGTGCGAAGGCATGATACCGATGCGCGACTTAGACGACGACTACTACGAGTTCGACGAGAAGAACTACTGTCTGCGCGGTCGGCGTACCCGTCGCACCTACAGCTTAGGCGATGAACTGACCATCAAGGTAGCCAAAGCCAATCTAGAGCGCAAGCAGCTCGACTTTGCCCTCGCCGACGAAACAGATCTACCCGAAGCCAAGTAGCCCATTTGTCCATATCAAATCATCCATTTAAAAGCAAAAAAACTCGATGAAAACGATACAAATCACCGACCCGGCGGAGATTACCGCCATTATCAACAAGTGTCCCTACTGTATGGTGGGACTGGTAGATAACGAAGGTTGCCCCTACGTCATCCCGATGAACTTCGTGCGCGAGGGCGATATGATTTACCTTCACTCTGGAGCAGGCGGATCGAAAGAGACCATGGCAACGGCCCATCCGCAGGTCTGCATCACCTTCTGCGAGGGGGAAGAGCTGGTCTATATGCACCAGCAAATCGCCTGTAGCTACAGCATGAAGAGCCGCAGTGTAGTGTGCCGCGGTAAAGTGGAATTCATCGATGAATACGATGAGAAAGAGCGCATACTTACCTTGCTGATGCGCCGCTACACCAGCAACGACTGCCGCATGGCTCCCCCCGCCATACGCAATGTACGCATCTGGGCCGTGCGTGTAGAGAGCCTCAGTTGCCGCTCCTTCGGCCTCCGCCCCAGCGAATTGAAGTAACAATAAATATTAGAAGCCTATGAAACGATATCTCCTGATGGCGCTGATTGGCGCCGCTCCATCGGTGGCCTCGCTGGCCACTAGCCCCGCTAACAACGAGGCCCGACTGTTGCGATTCCCTGCCACCAACGGTCACGAGGTGGTCTTCTCCTTCGCTGGTGACCTCTACACCGCCCCCTTGAGCGGAGGCGAAGCGCGCCGTCTGACGGCCCACGTGGGCAATGAAATCTTTGCCCGCTTCTCGCCCGACGGCCGAACCCTGGCTTTCAGCGCCCAATACGACGGCAATACCGAGGTCTATACCATGCCTGCCGAGGGTGGCGAACCGATGCGCCTGACCTACACCGCGACCAACAGCCGCGACGACCTGGGCGACCGCATGGGTCCCAACAACGTGGTCATGGCCTGGAGCCCCGACGGCCAGCAAATCCTCTTCCGTAACCGCACCGGCGACGGCTTCGTGGGTCAACTTTGGAGTGTCTCCCCTCAGGGCGGCATGCCTCAGCAGCTCCCTCTGCCCGAAGGTGGCTTCTGCTGCTACTCGCCCGATGGCAAGCAGCTGGCCTATAACCGCGTATTCCGCGAGTTCCGCACTTGGAAATATTACCGCGGCGGCATGGCAGACGACATCTGGATTTACGACGCCAAGGCTGGCAGCGTAGCCAACATCAGTGCTAGCGTGGCCCAGGACATCTTCCCCATGTGGATAGGCGAAGAGATTTTCTACGCCAGCGACCGCGACCTCACCATGAACCTCTTCTGCTACAACACCCGTACCCGTCAGACCGAGAAGGTGACTCACTTTACCGACTACGACGTCAAATTCCCCTCGACCGACGGTAAGGTCATCGTCTTCGAAAAGGGCGGTTATCTCTATCAGTTCAACCCCCAGAATCGCCAGTGTGAGCAAATCCACATCACGTTGCACGCTGACAATCTTCAGGCCCGCACCGAGCGTCTATCAGTAGCCGACCGCATCAGCGCTGCCGACCTCTCACCCAACGGCGAGCGCCTCTACGTCACCGCCCGTGGCGAGGTGTTCGACCTCCCCGTGAACGAGGGCATCACCCGCTGTCTCACGCGCACCCCCGGCGCCCATGAGCGCGATGCCTCCGTCAGCCCCGACGGTAAGCAGGTGGCCTACATCAGCGACCGTACCGGTGAGACCGAGGTGTGGATTCAGACTGTTGAAGGTGGCGAACCCCGCCAGCTGACGTACGATAACGACACCTACATCCGCTCCATCCAGTGGATGCCCGACGGCAGCGCCATCCTCTACACCGACCGCAAGAACCGCCTGGTACGTGTCGATGTAGCCCGGGCTGAGAAAGAGGTGATAGCCACCTGTCCCGAACAAGAGTTCCGCGGCGTAGCCATCTCGGCAGACAGCCGCTGGCTGGCCTACACCCGCCCCGCCGCTAACCAATTCGACGTTATCTACCTCTACGACCTTAGTGCCAAGCGCGAAATCCCCGTCACCGAGCGGTGGTACAACTCCGACTCGCCCGCCTTTAGCCGCGATGGCAAGTACCTCATCTTCTCCAGCGACCGCGACTTCAACCCCACCTACGGTCGCCTGGAGTGGAACCATACCTACAGCCGCATGGGCGGAGTCTATCTGGCCATGTTGCAACAGAGTACCCCCTCACCGCTGCTGCCCCGCGACTCGCAGGTCAAGCCCTCCAAACCCACCGCTACCCCCGCACCGGTAGGCAAGGGCAAAGGTAAGGGACGCGAGGAGACAGAAAAGAAGGCTCCTACTGCTGTGAAGGTCGATGCCGAAGGGCTCTGCATGCGCCTCGTCAAGCTCCCGCTCGAAGCCGGCTATTACGGCAACTTCTATTCTGACGGCCAGAAGGTGTGGTATGCCAGTGCCGTAGGCACCAAGGTGTTCGACTTCGAGAGCCGTGAGGAGAGCTCCGTATGCGACGCCACGATGAGTGTCTGCGGCGACCGCGCCCTCTTCTACAAGCGCCGTGGCGGAGGCCTCTATGTTGCTGACCACATCCCCACTGGCAAGTTCGCCTTGGACAAGGCGGTCAGCCTCAATCAGCTCATTGCCACCGTAGATTACCCCGCTGAGTGGGCCCAGATTTTTGACGAAGCTTGGCGCGCCTACCGCGATGGCTTCTATCTGGAAAACATGCACGGCGTGGATTGGAAAGCCATCAAGGCTAAGTATGCCGTGCTCCTGCCCTACGTCAAGAGCCGCCTCGACTTGAACTACGTCATCGGCGAGATGATCAGTGAACTGGCCTGTGGCCATGCCTACGTCAACCCCGGCAGCTACCCCAAGGCACCCCGTATCGCCATGGGATTGCTGGGCGCCAAGCTCAGCCGTGACAAGAGCGGCTACTACCGCATCGACCACATCTACCAGGGTGCCCCCTATAGCGAATCGCTCCGCTCTCCTCTGGCCGAGCCAGGACTACAGATAACCGAAGGCCATTATATCACCGCCGTCAACGGCATCTCCGCCACCAGTGTGGATAACCTCTATCAGCTACTCATCGGCACAGCCAATGTACCTACCGAACTCACCATCAACAGCCAGCCCGCAGCCGGAGGGCGCAAGGTAGTTATTAAACCTACAGACAACGAACACCCCTTGATACACTACGAATGGGTCACCGACAACATAGCCAAAGTAGAGAAAGCCACCCAGGGGCGTGTAGGCTACATCTACATCCCCGACATGGGTCCTGAAGGACTGAACGAGTTTGCGCGCTACTTCTATCCGCAACTCGATAAAGAGGCCCTCATCATCGACGACCGCGCCAACGGCGGTGGCAACGTCTCCCCTATGATTATCGAGCGCCTGCTGCGCAAGCCCTACCGTATGACCATGTCGCGCACCTCCACCATGGTGGGCACCATCCCCGATGCCACCCATGTGGGTCCTAAGGTGCTACTCATCAACAAATACTCTGCCAGCGACGGTGACCTCTTCCCCTGGAGCTTCAAGGCCAACCAACTGGGCACCGTCATCGGCACGCGCACCTGGGGCGGCATCGTAGGTATCAGCGGCTCGCTGCCCTATATGGATGGTACCGACATCCGTGTGCCCTTCTTTACCAACTACGACGCCAAAAGCGGCCAGTGGATTGTAGAGAACCACGGTGTAGATCCCGACATCCTGATAGACAACGACCCCATCCGCGAGGCAGCTGGTCAGGACCAGCAGTTAGAGAAGGCCATCGAGGTAGCCCTGGAGCAGCTGAAGAATCGCCAGCCCATGCCCGGCGTACCCGCTCCGCGCACTTTCAAAGATCTGGGCCTCTAAGCGCATAAAACCATCAAGGGGCGGCTACGAAATCCTCATAGCCGCCCCTTGATTATTAGGATATAGTGGACGTAATACCCGTCATTCCTTCCAATCGTCTGTTCGGAAGGGGTAAGCGGGAAGTTGGTTGCCGCCTATCAGAGTGCCTGGCTGGAAGTCGCGGAAACCATAGCGTACGGCTACGGGTTTATCGACCAACAACGAGGAGACAACCACCTCATTGGTCTGCCAATGAAGCCACACCTTGTCGGCTGGGTAGAAGACCTTGTCTTCACCGGCTACCTCGAAACCACGGATGTCGTAGTTACGACAGATGCCCATATCGAGGTGATCGAAACTGACCCAAGCCTCGTTGCCCTTGGCCTCCCACTTGGTGTAACAGGGACCTTCGCAGCAAACCCCACGGTAACCATAACTCTTGTTAAGGGCCATATAACAGAGACGATGGCCTACCTCGCTCTTACGACGGGGATGGATATTGAACTGTTCATACTCATCGACAAGGTCGTTGGTGCTGACCAATCCACTGTTGGGGATGGTGGCAAGGGCACGATGCTGGGCCTCGCGAAGCAGGGCACCATCGATAGTGTTAGCCTGGTCGTTATAGCGATAGGGAGCAATCTCGACCATATAGAATGGAATCTCGCCCAAGGCAAGCTGACTGCGCCAGTGACTGACCATGGTAGTGAGGCGCTCGGCATATTGGGCATGGGCACCCACATTGCTGCAACCTTGATACCAGATGATGCCCTTGACAGTGTAACGACGGGCAGGGAGGAACATGGCGTTGTAGGTGAGCATGGGACGGTAGTAGTCGGTGAGTTTGGCCATTTCTTGGGGGTCGAGGCTAACATCAGGGTAGTGGGTGAGGATGTCTCGGGGCAGCCATCCCTCAACACGGGTACCGCCATAGGCTATATTGACAATACCAACGGGCACATGGAGGGCATGACGCAGTTGCGAGGCGAAGTACCAAGCGGTAGCGCTGAACTCCATCACGTCGGTGAAACGATCAGTGGTCATCCAGCGACCACCACACTCCTCTTGCGGCTCCATTGCTTGTCGCATGGGGACGTTGAACATCCGCACACCGTCGATGGCATGGGCAGCTATGGCTTCATCAAGTCCCCCCTCTACGCAGCAGCCGCCAAAGCCCTTAAGGGGCATCTGCATGTTGCTCTGTCCGCCAGCCAGCCACACCTCGCCGATAAGGATGTTCTGAACCGTGGCAACGGTTTTCTTACCCATGCTGAAGGTGAGGTTCTGAGGGGTAAAGGTGGCCTCGGGAGTAGTGAGAGTGAGGAGCCAACGACCATCGGCATCGGCCTGAGCTGTGACTTTGCCCTTGCCGTTCCAGGAAGCGACAACCGAGATCTGCTGGCCTGGGGTGGCGGTACCCCACAGGCGGACCTGAGTCTGTTGTTGTAATACCATGCCGTCGCTAACCAGCGAGGCGAGTTTGAAGGGGGCCTGCGCAGAGGCCGTCACGCCCACAAGGAGCATGAAGAGAAGGATGAGACGAGTTTTCATATTCTTTAATTATTAGTTGACAAGTTCTCTTTCTGGGGACAAAGATAGCGGTTTATAGAGATATGGAGTGATGAAATTTATGCAAATGTTGATACGATTTCTAAATATTCAAGGGAAAAGAGGGGTTGTTATCTCAGAATGTGCTATCTTTGCCGATTGAATGTAATGGATATCTATTTGAATTACCATATCATATGAAAAAGTATAGCACTGTAAACAACCTGACCGGTTGGATGGTTTTCCTGATTGCAGCGGTGGTCTATGGCATGACCATAGAGCCTACGGCTAGTTTCTGGGACTGCCCAGAGTTTATCACTACGGGATATAAGTTGGAGGTAGGTCACCCCCCTGGCGCACCCTTCTTTATGCTGGTGGCGAACCTATTTTCGCAGTTCGCCTCTGACGCTACCACTGTGGCAAAGATGGTGAACTACATGAGTGCACTGATGAGCGCAGCCTGTATCCTCTTCCTCTTTTGGAGCATCACCCACCTAGTGCGCAAGCTTTTGGTCTGGGACCAGTGTGAGATGAGCACCGCACAGCTCATTACCATCATGGGCAGCGGCGTAGTGGGTGCCTTGGTCTATACCTTCAGCGACACCTTCTGGTTCAGCGCCGTAGAGGGTGAGGTCTATGCCTTTTCATCGCTCTTTACGGCCGTGGTGTTCTGGCTAATTTTAAAGTGGGAGGATGTGGCGGATGAGCCGCACAGTGACCGCTGGCTGGTGCTGATTGCTTATCTCACGGGATTAAGTATCGGCGTACACCTGCTCAACCTACTCTGTCTGCCGGCTATCGTGCTCGTCTATTACTTCAAAAAGGTACCTCAGGCTACTGCCAAGGGGTCGCTGCTGGCTCTGATAGGAAGCGGCGTGCTGGTGGCGGTAGTGCTCTACGGCATCGTACCGGGTATTGTAAAGGTGGGGGGCTGGTTTGAACTGCTCTTCGTCAACAGTTGGGGTATGCCCTTCAACACGGGCGTCATAGTCTATATCCTCTGTCTGGCTGCTGCCCTGATCTGGGGCATCTATGAGAGCTACACAGAGCGTAGCGCACAGCGGATGGCCCTCTCGTTTGTGCTGGCTATCGCCATGTTAGGTATTCCCTTCTATGGGCATGGCGCTACGTCAGTGGGGATTGGCATCGTAGTGATTGCAGCGCTGGCACTCTACCTGTGGCCCTCGGTGCAGCAGAAGCTGAAGGCAAGCTGGCGGGTAACAGCACGCACGCTGAACACAGCCTTGCTCTGCACGCTACTGATTGTGGTGGGTTACTCCTCCTATGCACTGATCGTGATTCGCTCTACGGCCAACACACCGATGGATCAGAACTCACCGGAGGATATCTTTACCTTAGGTGAGTACTTGGGACGTGAGCAGTATGGTACGCGTCCGCTCTTCTACGGACCGGCCTTCAGCTCGAAGGTGGCCCTGGACGTGAAGAACGGTTACTGCGAACCGCGCATCAAGTATAATGGCACCAAGTTTATCCGCAAGGAGAAGGCAACGCCTGATGAGAAAGACGCCTACATCGAGATTCCGGGCCGCGTGGAGTATGAGTATGCGCAGAATATGCTTTTCCCTCGCATGTACAGTTCGCTCCATACGCGCGAGTACCAGGCTTGGCAGGATATTGAGGGGTACGAGGTACCCTATGACCAGTGTGGTAATATGATCATGGTAAACATGCCGACACAGTGGGAGAACATCAAGTTCTTCTTCTCCTACCAACTGAACTGGATGTACTGGCGCTACTTTATGTGGAACTTCGTGGGTCGACAGAACGACCTGCAGGGCAGCGGGGAGATTGAGCATGGTAACTGGATTACTGGTATCAATGCCATCGATAAGCTACTGGTAGGCGATCAGAGCCAACTGCCCAGCGAGCTGCGCGAGAACAAGGGTCGTAACGTATTCTACGGTCTGCCGCTGCTGCTGGGTATCATCGGCCTACTGTGGCAAGCCTACCGCGTACGCCAAACCACTGATGAGAGGGGTAATCCAGTAGAGCACGCCGTAGGTGTGCAGCAGTTCTGGGTGGTCTTCTTCCTCTTCTTCATGACGGGTATCGCCATTGTGCTCTACCTGAATCAAACACCCAGCCAACCGCGCGAACGCGACTACGCCTACGCCGGCTCATTCTACGCCTTTGCCATCTGGATTGGCATGGGTGTGGCAGCCCTGATAGAAGCTACGAAGAGTAAATCGGCCCTACAAGCGGCCCTGATTTCGCTGGTCTGCCTGCTGGTACCCATCCAAATGGCCTCGCAGACCTGGGACGACCACGACCGCAGCGACCGCTATCTCTGCCGCGACTTCGGACAAAACTACCTGATGTCGCTTCAAGAGCATGGCAACCCCATTATTTACACCAACGGCGATAACGACACCTTCCCCCTCTGGTACAACCAAGAGACCGAAAGCTTCCGCACCGATACCCGCACCTGCAACCTTTCTTACCTGCAGACCGACTGGTACATCGACCAGATGAAGCGACCGGCCTACGACAGCCCCTCGCTACCCATCACTTGGGAGCGCATGGAGTATGTAGAGGGTACCAACGAGTACATCCCCGTAAAGCCAGAGTTCAAGAAGAGCATCGATGCCCTCTATGCCCAGGCCGAGAAGGAGAGTCTGGAAGGGAACCCCGAGGCAATGGTGAACGTGAAGCGCGAGTTTGGCGAAAACCCCTACGAGCTGAAGAACATCCTGCAGCACTGGATTCGCAATGCCAAGGATGAGGAGCTGAAGGTGATTCCGACAGACAGCATCGTGCTGAAGGTAGACAAAGAGGCTGTACGCCGCAGCGGTATGTACATCCCCGGCGACTCCATCCCTGACTACATGCACATCTCCCTCAAAGGTAAGCGGGCCCTCTACAAGAAAGATCTGATGATGCTTGAGATGCTGGCTAATGCCAACTGGGAGCGCCCCATCTACATGGCTATCAGCGTAGGCTCTGAAGAGCAGCTGGGTATGCAGAACCACTTTATCCAAGAGGGATTGGCCTATCGCTTTACCCCCTTCGACACCAACAAGACGGGTGTGAAGGTGGACTCGGAGAAGATGTATGACAACCTGATGCATAAGTTCCGCTTTGGCGGCATTGATAGACCGGGCATCTACATCGACGAAAACGCCATGCGTATGTGCTATACCCACCGACGCATCTTCTCACAACTCATCCAGCAGCTGATGGCAGAGGGCAAGAGGAAGCAGGCTAAGGAGGCGTTGACTTACGCAGAGCAGATGATTCCGGCCTATAACGTACCCTATGACTGGCAGAACGGTGCCGCACAGATGGCACGTGCCTACTATCAGCTGGGTATGACGACGGAGGCCGAGGCCATCATGAAGGCGCTGGCCGATAAGGCGGTGGAATACATGACCTTCTACATCGGCTTGGATGAGGGCCGCTTCTACATTTCTACCCACGAGTTTGAGTATCACTGGGCTGTGCTCGACGCCGAGGTGAAGATGCTGAAGGAGAACAACTCGCCCATGACTGAAGTCTATGAAAAGAAGCTCAACGAGATGTATGACCTCTACCTGCAACGGTTGAAATAAATAAGGAAGAACGTTTATGCTGATTGAACAACCCTCAAAATGGCTTCGCTGCCTCTACCCAGGTGCCCTGTGGCGCCTCAATCCAGAGGAGAAAGCAGTCTATCTCACCTTTGACGACGGGCCGATTCCCGAGGTGACCCCTTGGGTGCTGGATCTGCTAGACCGCTACGGGGTGAAGGCCACCTTCTTTCTGGTGGGCGATAACATCCGTAAGCACCCGGAGGAGTTTCGTGAGGTGGTGAGGCGAGGGCATCGCATCGGCAACCATACCTTCAACCATATACGCGGCTTCAGCAGGAAGTACTTCACCTCATGGAACTATCTGGAGAATACGGAGATGGCGTACGACATCATGAGGGAGGAGATGGCCCACGTACCTTTCAACGAAAGCCAGCTACGTCCCCTCCTCTTCCGTCCACCCCACGGCCATATGGGCTGGGCCCAGTACATCACCTTGAAGCGGCGTTACCGTATCGTTATGTGGGACCTGGTAACACGTGACTACAGCAAGAAGTTGCGCGGTCCGCAGGTGCTGGCTAACGTGTTGCGCTACACACGCAACGGCTCCATCATCACCTTCCACGACTCGTTGAAGTCGTGGACGAATGGCAACCTGCAATATGCCCTCCCTCGAGCCATTGAGTTCTTTATGGAGGAGGGATACCAAATCAAGACCCTGTAGGAGTGATTAGTGATTAGTGTTTAGTGATATATGGAAGATTTTGACATACGTAATCAGCAGCAGCTATCGAAAAGCGAACGCGAGTTTGAGAATGCCTTGCGCCCACTGGCCTTTGAGGATTTCAACGGTCAGGACAAGGTAGTGGATAACCTGCGCATCTTCGTCAAAGCGGCCCGCCTACGTGGCGAGGCGCTAGACCACGTCCTGCTGCACGGCCCTCCCGGACTGGGTAAGACCACGCTATCAAACATCATAGCCAACGAACTGGGTGTAGGCTTTAAAGTAACCAGCGGTCCCGTGTTGGACAAGCCAGGCGATTTGGCCGGTATCTTGACCTCACTGGAACCGAATGATGTGCTCTTTATCGATGAAATTCACCGCTTAAGTCCGCTGGTTGAGGAGTACCTCTACTCGGCCATGGAGGATTACCGCATCGACATCATGATTGATAAAGGCCCCTCGGCGCGGAGTATCCAGATTGACCTGAACCCCTTCACTCTGGTGGGTGCCACCACCCGCAGTGGTCTGCTTACCGCTCCGCTACGCGCTCGCTTCGGCATCAATCTGCATCTGGAGTATTACGACAACACCGTGCTGGCCCAAATTATCCGCCGCTCGGCTGAAATTTTGCAAGTACCCTGTTCGCAACCGGCAGCGGTGGAGATAGCCGGTCGCAGCCGCGGTACGCCCCGTATAGCTAACGCTCTGCTGCGCCGCGTGCGCGACTTTGCCCAGGTGAAGGGGAGTGGCAAGATTGACACGGAGATTGCCCGCTACGCCCTGGAGGCCCTCAACATCGATCGCTATGGACTGGACCAGATTGACAACAAGATCTTGCTCACCCTGATCGACAAGTTCAAGGGAGGCCCAGTGGGCATCAGCACCATTGCCACCGCCCTGGGCGAAGACCCTGGCACGATTGAGGAGGTCTATGAGCCCTTCCTCATCAAGGAGGGATTCATGAAGCGTACCCCCCGCGGACGCGAAGTGACCGAACTGGCCTACAAGCACCTGGGACGCAGCATCTACCAGGAGCGCACCCTGTTTAGTGAAGATTAATTATTTACGCAAAAAAAAGAGAACGATGAACAACAAATTCTTGAAAAACTGGAGCAGTTGCCTGCTCATCCTTTTCGCACTCATCACCTTGAGCGCCTGCGGCGATGACGATGGTCCCGCCTTTGTGTTCGACCGCAACGGCAACTGCTCGGCAGCTTCCGTAACCCCCTTGAGCCAAAAAGAGTTCAATCAGCAAGTCGTTGGAAGCGGATGGAAACACCTCAGCACCTACGAGATAGACACCAATGGCAACCCCTCCGGCAAGGAGTATTACGAAGATATGATTGGCTCAAGTCCTACAGATTTCTACTTCGAAAGTGCCACTTCGCTGAAGGCTTACTTCTTTGTCGATGCCCTTCCAGCCAGAGGCTACAGGACTTACAGTTACGCCTACGACGAAGAGGATAACACCCTTTGGTCCATCGACTCATCCAAGCAGCTCGATCTCCGTCAGATAATCTATCTGCGCGGCGATCTGATGAGGGTGCTGATTTACCTTGGCCAGCGCAGCACCGGAGGCGGTACGATGCGCTATATCTATGGCTACTCCACCTACCAGCGCATGACCGAGAAAGAGCTAGCTGCCTGTCAGGAAAGCCACCCCGCTGACTTCGATGGAAAAAATTCCATTATCTAGTAGCTTATAACTAAAGAATACTTGTAGCTCGTAGCTCGTAACTTGTAACTAAAAAATGGTTGGATTAAGAAGTTTGGCAAAGGAGACTGCCATCTACGGATTGAGCAGCATCGTGGGTAGGTTCCTCAACTACCTGCTGGTACCAGTATATACCACAGCCCTCTCAGCACAGTCGGGAGGCTATGGGGTCGTGACCAACATCTACGCCTGGGTGGCGCTGGTACTCGTCATCCTCACCTGCGGCATGGAGACAGGCTTCTTCCGCTTTGCAAACAAGGAGGGCGAAAACCCGCAGAAGGTCTATTCCACCACCCTGCTTGGCGTGGGAAGCTTCTCACTCACCTTCCTGCTGATAGGCCTGCTCTGCCTGCAACCCATTGCCGGATGGTTGGAGTATGGCGATCATCCCTGGTACGTGGGGATGATGATGGTGGTAGTGGCCATGGATGCCATCCAGTGCATCCCCTTTGCCTACCTGCGCTACCAGAAGCGTCCGCTGCGGTTCGCAGCGCTGAAGTTGCTCTTCATCGTGCTCAACATCAGCCTCAACCTGATTTATTATGTAGCCATGGAGGGCAAGGAGGTGGGCTGCGCCTTCCTCATCAACCTGATCTGTACCTCGGTGGTGATGCTCTGCCTGCTGCCCGAGTTGCGTCCCTGCCGCTACGGCCTGGATCGCGCCCTGCTGCGCAGGATGCTCTCTTACAGCTTCCCGCTGCTGCTGCTCGGCATAGCCGGCATCCTCAATCAGGTGGCCGACAAGATCATCTTCCCCTTTGTCTATCCAGACCCGTCGCAGGCCTCGGTGGAGCTCGGCATCTACGGGGCAGCCAGTAAGATAGCCATGGTCATGGCTATGCTGACCCAAGCCTTCCGCTTTGCCTACGAACCCTTCGTGTTCGGCAAGAGCCGCGACAAGGATAACCTGCAGATGTACGCCCAGGCCATGAAGTTCTTCATCATCTTCACTCTGCTGGCCTACCTGGCCGTACTCTTCTACATCGACATCCTGAAGTTTATCATTGGCCGTGACTACTGGCCTGGACTACGTGTGGTACCCATCGTGATGGCGGCAGAAATCTTCATGGGTATCTACTTCAACCTCTCCTTCTGGTACAAATTGACCGACCAGACCCACTGGGGGGCTTGGTTCTCGCTGACGGGCTGCCTCGTGCTGGTGAGTCTCAACATCGCCCTCATCCCCCACTACAGCTACATGGCCTGCGCCTGGGCTGGCTTTGCAGGATATGGCACCGCCATGCTCCTCTCCTACTTTGTAGGACAGAAGAAGTACCCCATTCCCTACAACCTCAGAGCCATTGGCAGCTACGTAGCGTTGGCAGCGCTGCTCTATGGTGTGGCCAGCTGGGTATCGATTGAGAACCTCTGGCTGCGACTGGCGTTCCGCTCACTGCTGCTCCTCCTTTTCCTGGGGTGGACCATCAAACAAGAATTCTTAAAACGAAAGAGATAAGATTATGGAACAGAATCAACCAGCAACACGCAACAATTTCTCTATCAAGAAGTTCGTGAAGGACTATCTGGATTTGCGCAAGGACAAAGATAATGAGAAAGAGACCGTAGAGTCCATCCGCAAGGGAGTGGAGTTCAAAGGGGCCAACCTCTGGATCCTAATTTTGGCCATCTTTATGGCCTCGCTCGGTCTGAATGTGAACAGCACGGCGGTAATTATTGGCGCGATGTTAATCTCACCATTGATGGGCCCTATCATGGGAGTAGGTCTGTCGGTGGGTCTGAACGACTTTGAACTGATGAAACGCTCGCTCAAGAGTTACCTCATCACGACGCTCTTCAGCGTCACCACGGCCACCATCTTCTTCCTGATCAGCCCTGTGGCCGAAGGGCAGTCGGAGCTGCTGGCCCGCACCTCGCCCACGATTTACGACGTGTTCATCGCCCTGCTCGGCGGCCTGGCCGGCGTGGTAGCCCTCAGTACCAAGGAGAAGGGCAACGTGATACCCGGTGTGGCCATCGCCACCGCCTTGATGCCACCCCTCTGCACGGCAGGCTACGGCCTGGCCACAGGCAATGCGGTCTATTTCTTCGGCGCCTTCTACCTCTACTTCATCAACTCGGTCTTCATCAGCCTGGCCACCTTTACCGGTGTGCGGGTGATGCACTTCCAGCGTAAAGCCTTTGTGGATAAGGCTCGTGAGCTGAAAGTGCGCCGATACATCATTCTGGTGGTGATCCTTACCCTCTGTCCAGCCATCTACCTCACCGTAGGCATCATCCGCGAGATGGTGTTCGACGGCGCTGCCAACCGCTTCATCAACGAGCAACTCACCTTTGAGGGGACGCAGATTCTCGACAAGAAGATTATGCATACCGCTGAGGGCAATGAAATCAGGGTAGTGCTGATTGGCCAAGAGGTGCCCGAGGCCTCCATCGGACTGGCCCGTGCCAAGATGAACGCATATAACTTGGAGAATACCCGCCTTACCGTCATGCAAGGCAGTAACAACGAATCGCTCGACATAAGCAACCTCCGCGCGATGGTGATGGAGGACTTCTATAAACAGAGCGAAGAGCGCCTGCAGGAGCAGAAGCAACAGATAGCCAACTTGACAAGCGACCTACAAAAGTATCACCGTTTTGATGAACTGAGCGTGTCGCTGGCACCCGAGTTAAAGGTTCTCTATCCCGACGTGAAGAGCATAGCCCTCTCGCACGCCATCGAGCAACAAGTGGACTCTCTGCAGGCAGATACCTTGACCTTTGCCATTGTGCAGCTAAGCAAACAGCCCAAACCAACTGAGAAAGAGAAGATGGCCCAATGGCTGAAAGCCCGTCTGGGTACCGACCGCGTGCGGCTGATTATCGAAACGAAATAATACACTAAGCCATGAAGCCACTCTGGAACCGACTCCTAAAGATGGCATTCGCTCTCTCCGCGATTTGCTCCACGACCTCTATCCATGCCGATGAAGGGATGTGGATGCTGGGCAACCTGCACAAGGTGATAGTGAAGGAGATGAAAGCGGAGGGATTGCAACTCTCTACGCGCCAACTCTATAACCCTAAAGGGAAGTCACTGAAGGATGCAGTGGTCAGCTTTGGTGGATTCTGTTCAGGGGTGGTAGTGAGCCACGAAGGATTGGTGCTGACTAACCACCACTGTGGCTTTGAGAGCATCCAATTCCACGCCAACGAAGAGCACGACTACCTAACAGACGGTTTTGTGGCACGCAGACAAGAGGAAGAACTCCCTTGTCCAGACCTTTACGTACGCTTCCTGCTGCGCCAGGAAAACGTAACCCGACGGGTGAAACGTGCACTCAACACCTCGATGAGCGAAGAAGAGCGCACCCAGGCTATCGACAGCATCGCCCTGATGATTGGTGACGAAGTGAACCGCAAAGATTCCACTCTGACAGGAGTAGTAGATGCCTACTACGGCGGTGAAGAGTACTGGCTCTCAGTCTATCGCGACTATAACGATGTACGTCTGGTCTTCGCCCCACCCTCATCGGTAGGGAAGTTTGGATGGGACCACGACAACTGGGAGTGGCCGCGCCACACGGGCGACTTTTGCCTTTTCCGTATCTACGCCGATGCCCTGAACAGACCCGCCAACTATGACCCTGACAACCAACCCTATCGCCCCACGACCGTAGCCCCTATCTCGCTGCAAGGCTACCAGCCCGGCACCTTCTGTATGACCTTAGGCTATCCAGGCACCACCACACGCTACCTCTCATCGTTTGGCATCGAAAATTCCCTGCAAGGAGAGCATACCGCACAAGCTGAGGTGCGAGGCATCAAGCAAACAATCTGGCAACGCCACATGGCCATGAACCCAAAGATTCGCCTGATGTACGCCTCGAAATATGACCAAAGCTCCAACTACTGGAAAAACAGTATCGGCACCCTACGCAGCGTACGCAAACTCCATCTGCTGGAGAGGAGACGGGAACGCGAGGCGAAGTTACGCCAATGGATTCGCCAGACACCCGCTGAACGCGAGAAGCATCTCCAGCTGCTCACCAATCTGGAACAGGCCTATAGCCAAATGAACCAATCCGACCGCACCTTTGCCTATCTGTTAGAGTGTTTTTTCAACGGGCCAGATTTGATTCAGTTAGCCTACATGCTACTCAACTTCGACAGCGAAGGGGATGAAGAAAGCATCATACGCTACTTGCGCCGACTGGGTCAGCAGGCCAGAAACAGTGATTCCATCGTAGATTGCGAGGTGTTCAAGGCTATGCTCAAAATTTACAGAGAGCGAGTGGAACCTATCTATCTACCCGATTTCTACCAGACCATTGACACCCTCTACAATGGCTCCATCGAAGCCTATGCAGACACCCTCTACAGCCGCTCGCGACTCACCTCCCTCGATAAACTCCGCGAGCTGCTCCTAAGCAAGGATGATTCACTCATCTTTCAAGATCCCGCTGTTGGCCTTTGCATCGACCTGCTGGGGGTTATCTGGCAACTCAAAGGAGAAGGTGGTGATCCGATGACCAAAGTGGAACGCGGTGAACGGGAGTTAGGCGCTGCTCTGAGACGCATGGAAAACCAGCAAATGCACTATCCCGACGCCAACTCCACCCTGCGGTTAAGCTATGGTATCGTAGCAGACTACAACCCCGCAGATGGCATCAGATACAACTACTACACCACCCCATTGGGCGTGTTTGAGAAACACTTTGGCCACCCCGATGACCCTAACTACGCTGTACAACCCAGTCTGTTAAAACTGTTTGAAGCGGGAGATTTTGGTCGCTATGCTGACAAAAAGGATGGACAATTACACCTCTGCTTCATCACCAATAACGACATCACGGGAGGCAATAGCGGCAGCGGCATGTTCAACGGCAAAGGGGAGCTGATAGGCTTAGCCTTCGATGGAAACTGGGAGGCGATGAGCAGCGACCTGAACTACGAACCCCGCTTGCAGCGCACAATCGGTGTAGATATCCGCTACCTCCTCTTCATCGTCGAAAAACAGGGTCAAGCCATCCACCTCATCAACGAGATGACGATTATTGACTAAATAGTTGGCTATTTGATTATTTATTGCTATTTTTGCAAACTAAATTGGAACGACTATTTTTTCAACAGAATGATGATAAAACGACTTTTACCTGATATCATGATGGTAGCGCTCTTTGCGTTGCTGTCGTTTGCCTATTTCTATCCGGCTGATGTGGAGCACCGCGTACTCTTCCAACACGATACAGCGGCTGGTGTAGGACTGGGTCAGGAGGCGAAAAACTTCAAGGAACAGACCGGACATACGACTCGCTGGACCAACTCGGTCTTTGGCGGTATGCCAACCTATCAGATTGCCCCGTCGTACGACTCCACACGAGCCCTGAACTGGGTGCAGAAGGCTTACCGCCTCTTCCTACCAGAGTATGTCTATCTCACCTTTATCTTGATGACGGGATTCTATATCCTTCTACGTGCCTTCGGTCTGCCAGCTTGGTATGCCGGCTTAGGAGGGGTGTTATGGGCCTTCTCAAGCTACTTTTTCATCATCATCTCTGCCGGACATATCTGGAAATTCATCACCCTGGCTTATATTCCCCCTACCATTGCCGGTTTGGTACTGGCCTATCGTGGCAAACTGCTGTGGGGTGGATTGGTCACCGCCCTGTTTACCGCCATGCAGATTGCATCGAACCACCTGCAGATGTCCTACTACTTCGGCTTTGTAATGCTCTTTATTGTGATAGCCTATCTGGTTGAGGCCCTTCGCGAAAAGCAACTCAAACGTTTTATCAAGGCCACGTTAGTGGTGCTGGTTGCAGGCATCGTTGGCGTCGCCATCAACCTGAGCAACCTCTATCACACCTACAGCTACAGCAAGGAGAGCATGCGTGGCAAGAGTGAACTGGTAAAGGAGAGCAGCGCCAATCAAGCCGCTACAGGTGGTTTGGAGCGAGATTACATCACCCAATGGAGCTATGGCATCGGAGAGACGATGACCCTGTTGGTGCCTAACTACAAAGGAGGCTCATCCAGCCACTCGCTGATGCAGAGTGCTATAGCTCTGGAGAAGGCTGACCCGCAATATACTCAGACGGGCATCTATCAATGGGGACAGTACTTCGGTGAGCAGCCAGGTACCTCGGGGCCTGTCTATGTAGGAGCCTTGGTCGTGATGCTCTTTGTGATGGGCTGCTTCCTGATTAAAGGTCCGATGAAATGGGCGCTACTGGGTGCAACCCTCTTCTCTATCCTTCTGTCATGGGGTAAGAACTTCATGCCGCTAACCGACCTCTTCATCGACTACATGCCGATGTACAATAAATTCCGCGCCGTATCAAGCATCTTGGTGATAGCCGAGTTTGCCATGCCGTTACTGGCTATCCTAACGTTGAAGGAGTTGCTGAGCGATCCTAAGCTGATTTGGCGTGAGCGTCGTACGCTTTATGCCGGATTGGCTGTGGTAGGATTAACTCTACTGCTCCACTTCATGCCAGGAATACTGGGCAACAGCTACGTGCCGAGTAATGAAATGAACGCCCTAAAACAGGCGGTTTCTCAGCAGCAGCTCAGCGCCAACGATATGGGTGGTATCGTAGCCAGCCTCAGCGCTATGCGCGAAGCGCTGGTGAGCAGCGATGCCTTGCGTAGCTTTTTTGTCTGCGCCTTGGGAATGGGATTGCTTTTGCTCTTTGCTTGGGGTAAGCTGAAAAGTGGCCTTGCACTGGTTGGCTTAGCCGTAATCTGCTTGGTGGATATGTGGAACATCAACAAACGTTACCTTAACGACAGCCTGTTTATCACCGCTGATGTACGCACCGAGTCGTTTACAAAAACCCCAACGGATGAGGTGATTCTGGCCGACAAGGCTATTGATTTCCGTGTGCTCAATCTGGCCAGCAACACTTTCAATGAGAACAATACCTCCTACTGGCACAAGAGCATCGGTGGTTACCATCCAGCTAAACTGGGCCGCTATCAAGAGTTGATAGACCACCACATCGACAGCGAGATGCGTACAGCCTACTACGCCATACACCAAGCGAAAGCTGAAATGGACAGCGTCAACGGCGGACTCTTCCCAGTACTCAACATGCTCAACACCCGCTACTTCATCCTCCCCGTAGATCGTTCGGGGCAGACAGCACCGCTCTATAACCCCTATGCTTGTGGCAATGCCTGGTTTGTGGAAGAGGTACGTTATGCCGCCAATGCCAACGACGAACTGGAAGGGCTGGATGGCTTGGATCCGCTACGCACAGCCGTGGTAGATCGCCGCTTCAGCACCATACTGGACGATGTACATAATTTGGAGAAAGATGCGGAGGCTAAACTGACGCTGACCAGCTATGCCCCTAACCATCTGGTTTATGAGGCCAATAACAACCATGAGGGCGTAGCCATCTTCTCCGAGATTTACTACCCCCACGGTTGGCAAGTGACCATCGACGGCAAGCCTGCCGAACTGGCCCGAGCCAACTACGTGCTCCGCGCTCTCCATCTACCAGCTGGCAAGCACCAGATTGAGATGCGCTTTGACCCACAGAGTCTCCACACCACGGAAGGCATTGCCTATACCGCCACCGGCCTGCTCTTCACTGGTTTCCTGCTGGCTGCCATTTTCAGCTACCGAAGGCGTAAACCCTTGTCTGAATAAGCGCGGTAGGCAATCACATACACCCGTTTTAGAGAGCTCTGATCACATTCTATCGTAGAGAATAAAACAATGACAAATAAAAAGAGATTACATCGCCTATTAGTCCTAATAATTCCCCTGCTTCTGCTGGGGGTGGGTATGGTATCGCTATACCTTAGCGAGCCACCTAAACGGGTGTGGGTCATCCATTCTCACGATGCCATGTATGAGCAGTATAAGGAGTATAACCAACTACTGGCTAAAGAGCTGCGTAGCCACGGTGTCAGAGCGGAACTCTCATTCAACTATCTGGATTGCAACCGCTACATTGAAATTCACGAGGACAGCATCATGAACCACTGGATTGACAGTGTCTCTCAACGCGGTTCATGGCCCGATTTGATTATCACCACCGAAGACCAGTCCACCTATGCCCTGCTGATGACCCATCGCGAGGAACTGAAGCGTTGCCCCATCCTGTTTGGAGGTGTACGCTTCCCAAACTATAGACTCTATAGTCAATTTGACAACTTGACCGGTGTACGCGATACGGTGGATGTAGTCAAAAGTATAAGAGTAATGCATGAGTTAACCGGCGGTAAGCATGTCTATACCAACCTCGACCTCCGTTTTTTTGACCGCCAAGCTGAGGCCATGATGCGTCAGCAATTAAAAGGGCAACCTGTCCTAACCAACTTCCACTGGGAATACCCCATTCGGAAACTCTACAATCTCTCTAAGGATAGTCTCTCCATCACAGGCCTCTCCATGCGTTACATGAGTAGTAACGTCTATACCCCCAAAGGCGGCAGATTAGAGAATGGCATCACCAGTCCCGATCAGAGTGGCAGTGAGAACTTCTTCTGGACACTGGGACCGACGGGAATGATGTACTACCTCCTAATAAAGTTCGACGCTACCTCGCACACGCTGGCCATCATGTCTTTACGTCAGCAGTTCTCAGGCATCAACAACCTCTTTGGCACCAGCAAGAGCGGTATCTTGGCCGGTTATTTCAGCGCCATACCGACATGGGCCCATGAACAGGCTGAGATGGCTGCCGAGATTTTCAAAGGGAGAAAGCCCAGCGAAATACCCTACCGCATCAGTCAGAAAGATTACTATTTGGATTGGGCTGTGGCAAAAAAGTACCAAATGCCGCTCAGTCAGATTCCACCCAAATACCATCTGGTCAACATCCCCTATCAAACCCTTCACCCCTACATCTACTGGTCACTCTTTACCCTCTTCTGGATTGTGATTATCGGCAGTTTAGCCGTGGCTATCACTGCTGCAATAAGGTCAAACCGCCAACAACGTATCGCCTTAGGGCAGTTGAAAGAGAAGCAAAGCACTCTGGAAATTGCCAGTACTTTCAACCAAAGCTTTGTTTGGCGCACTGTGGGGAAAGAGGCCGAGTTTGACGATGCCTTCTGGCGCTTCATTGGTCAAGAGCCTTGTTTGGTGAATCGCCAGATGTTCCAACAATGGATCAACCCCAAAGAGCCCCCTATCTATCTGGAGTCAACGATGCATAACATAGCAGACAAGCAGATAATTGTACAGCTCTCGTGCGACTTTACTGGTAGTGGTCACTATAGCTGGTGGGAGATGCGTGCCATGCGCAACCAGGAACCTGACGGCACGATGAAAATGTTCGGCCTTATTTTCAATATCGACGGCATCAAGTCACGCGAGGCTGAACTAATTGAGGCCCGTAAGCAGGTTGAGGAGGCCAATCTAAAGGAGTCGTTCCTGGCCAATATGAGTCACGAAATACGAACCCCGCTCAATGCAATTGTGGGCTTTAGCAACATACTGGCTACTCCTGGTATGGAGTTGGAGGATGAAGAGAAAGAGGATATGATTGCTACCATCAACAAGAACAACGATCTTTTGTTGAAGCTGATAAACGATATCCTCGACCTTTCACGCATCGAATCAGGTTACATGCAGTTTAACTTCGAAGATATAGAGGTGAACACTTTTGTAGATAGTGTCTATAAGAGTTACGAAGTGCAGGCTCCTCATCATCTGGAGTTTATCTATCAACCAAGCAACTACAATCTGGTGCTCCATATTGACAAAGCACGCGCCCAGCAGGTTATGATGAACTTCCTGACCAACGCGGCCAAGTTTACACCCAAAGGAAGTATTACGTTGGGCTGGAACTACCATAAGGAGAGACAAGAGGCAGAAATCTATGTGGAAGATACAGGTATTGGTCTGAGCAAAACCGACTGTTCACTCATCTTCGGCCGATTCTTTAAGAAGGATGAGTTTAAACAAGGAACCGGATTGGGTCTATCTATCTGTCGTGTCATTGCTGAGAAACTGAAAGGTCGTATTACCGTCAATTCAGAAGTTGGTCGAGGTAGCCGTTTCTCAATTTGGCTAAAAGTGACTGAAAATCAGGTAATCGATAAGCCCATAGGGGGGGGGTAAAAGAGAAAGAAGGAGATGCATAAAGGAGCGTAATCCCGGTGAAAACTCTCTGAAAAAGGAATGACTGAGGAGAACAGCTCTAAATAATAAATATAGAGTAAAAAAAGAATGATGATGAAAAAGAAGATGAAGACTTTCTACAAAATTCTCTCCCTGCTCCTGCTGGTAGCAGGTGCTCTTCTTTTGGTTATCAACTGCCAACACTCCGCCAATTACAACGTGCTGGTTATCCACTCATACGACAAGGCTTTTCCCAACTATCCCGAGTTTAACAGACTAATTGAATCGGAATTCCGCCGACAGGGAGAACCAGTCAATCTGAGCATACACTACTTGGATTGCGAGCGATGCAACCACTCTGAGGAGCTGGAGTTCATGAAGAACGTGATGAACCACATTCCGCCTGGCAAGGAACCTGATTTGATTATCCCAGTAGGCGACCAAGCCACCTATTCCCTGCTCATTACCCATCACCCATTAGTCCACAAGATACCGGTGATGTTCTTGGGCGTAGAGTTTCCGAACCAAAACCTCCTCAATAGCTACGATAACCTGACAGGCGTAACCGACTCACTCATAGTACTGGAAAACCTAAAAGTAGTGCGAGAGATACTGGGGAAACGTCACGTCTTCACTATGATGGAGAGACGTGTACTCGACAAAAAGATGCTGGATGAGTGCAACAAGCAACTGGACACCGTACCCTACGTGCTCAACAACATGGAGTGGAAAGAGACGATGTATAACGTGCGCTCTACACCCGATAGCATGTTGACTCTCACCTCGCTCTCTATCCGCAACGGACAGCAAAACTCAGCAATGAAAGATATTGAGCAGAGCCAACGAGAGGCTTTAGGCGACGAAAACTTCTTCTTTATGATGCGTTCTGATCAACCGCAATACTACCTGCAGATGAAGTCGGATGGCTTCTCGAACGCCATGCTCAATTTTACGAACAAAGAGCAATTTACCGCCACCTATCACTACTTCGGCACCGACAAGGGCACCTTCTTGGCCGGCTACTTCTCGCCCATGAAGTATCAAGCAGCTGATGGTGTGGCTACAGCCATACGTATTCTGCGCGGTGAGAAGCCTGCAAACATCCCCCTTCACAACAGCCGCAAAGGCCACTTCATAGACTGGCAACGGTACAAACATCTGGGTATTCCCATTGATTCCGTCCCCAAGAACTACGAACTGGTACGAGCCGACTTCGGTGACTATCATCCCCTGTTAGTGCGCTGGGTTTACAGTATCATTGGCTTGATTGTGGGCGGTGTGATCCTCTTCCTGTTAGTGCTCTACATCCGCGAACGTCGTAACAAAAGTAACCTCATCAAACGGTCGCTTGAGGAACGAAAGATGTTTAAGAACGCCCTGCAAAGCAGCCGTACCTTTGTGTGGAGCAAGAAAGGGCGCGAAATACGTCTGGATAGTGAGTTCTGGAATTACGTAGGCGATGAACCACATACCATCAATCTCGATGACTTTATAGAGTTTATCCATCCCGAGATGCGCACCACCTTTATTGAGATGTTCGCTACGATGGACCAAGGCAAAGAGATTAAGTTTGAGGTTCGTTGTGATTTTCTTGGCGGCAATCACTACGAGTGGTGGCAAATCTGCGCCAACCTGTCCCACGCTTCCAGCAAAAGCGTCATCGGTTTGGATGCCAATCGCAACAACTTTGGTATTATCATCAACATAGAACACCTAAAGAAGCGTGAGATGGAGCTGATTGAGGCCCAGAAAATGGCGGAAAAGGCAGAACTCAAGGAGTCGTTCCTGGCCAATATGAGCCATGAGATACGCACTCCGCTCAATGCCATCGTAGGATTCAGTAGCATCTTAGCTACTCCAGGTATGGAACTGGAGGATGAAGAGAAGGAGGATATGATTAGCACCATCAACAAAAACAACGAGCTGCTACTGAAGTTAATCAACGACGTGCTCGACCTCTCACGCATGGAGTCTGGACAGATTACCCTGCATGTGAAACCTTGCAGCGTAGATAAACTGATGGGGTATGTCTATCAAAGTTTCAGTGTTCAAGCACCTAAACATCTGAATTACATAGTGGAGAAGGGTACATCAGGACTCACCATTGAAGGTGATGAAGGACGCATAGAGCAGGTGCTGATGAACTTCTTGACCAATGCTGCCAAATGCACCTCTAAAGGTTATATCCATCTGGGATGGAAACATCACCAGGAAGAGGGTGAAGTGGAACTCTACGTCGAAGACAGCGGCTGCGGCTTGACACCCGAACAGCAGTTGATGATCTTCAACCGTTTCTACAAAGTGGATGAGTTCCGCCAAGGTACCGGATTAGGCTTGAGTATCTGTAAAGTGATTGCCCAAAAGATGAAGGGACGCATCACCGTTCAGTCGAAAATTAATGTAGGTAGCCGTTTCTCCCTCTGGCTGAAAGAGGCCGTACCAGAGATTCCATAAGATAATGAAAAGATTACCCCATGAAAATGACAATGAAATGCAACTTTTTCCCTATTTTTGCAGCGTCATTTCATTGATGTGCACCAAACGCATAGACGTGGCGGTGCCTTAGTAACGAAAAAACAAAAAAACAGATATAAATATGGAAAAGAAATTCAAACGTACCACGGTGACCTCGGCATTGCCCTATGCCAATGGTCCTGTCCATATCGGTCACTTGGCCGGCGTCTATGTGCCAGCTGATATCTACGTACGCTACCTCCGCCTGAAGAAAGAGGAGGTGCTCTTTATCGGCGGTAGTGATGAACATGGTGTACCTGTCACCATCCGTGCCAAAAAAGAGGGTATTACTACCCAAGATGTAGTAGATCGCTACCACTCACTGATCAAACGCTCATTCGAGGAGTTTGGTATCTCGTTCGACATCTACAGCCGCACCACCAGCAAGATTCACCACCAATTCGCCTCAGATTTCTTCCGCAAGCTCTATGATGAAGGAAAGCTGGAGGAGATTGTCGAAGAGCAGTATTGCGACGAGGTGACCGGTGAGTTCCTGACAGACCGCAATATCGTAGGTACCTGCCCGCGCTGCGGTGCCGAAGGGGCTTATGGCGACCAGTGTGAGAAGTGCGGTGCTACCCTCTCGCCCGACGAACTGATTAACCCCACCAACAAGAACAACCCTGGCCACGGACTGGTAAAACGTCCCACAAAGAACTGGTACCTCCCCTTGGGCCAATACCAGCAATGGCTGCGTGAGTGGATTCTCGAGGGACATAAGGAGTGGCGCTCCAACGTCTATGGTCAATGCAAATCGTGGCTCGACATGGATCTTCAGCCTCGTGCTATGACTCGCGACCTGGAGTGGGGTATTCCCGTACCCGTTGAGGGTGCTGAAGGCAAGGTGCTCTACGTTTGGTTTGATGCCCCCATCGGTTACATCTCTAACACCAAGGAACTCTGCGACGCAGAGCCTGAACGTTGGGGTAGCTGGCAGAAGTGGTGGCAAGATGAAGAGAGCCGACTGATTCACTTCATCGGTAAGGACAACATCGTGTTCCACTGCCTCATCTTTCCCGTGATGATGAAAGCTCATGGTGGTTACATCATGCCGGACAACGTTCCTTCAAACGAGTTCCTCAACCTGGAGGGTGACAAGATTTCGACCTCACGCAACTGGGCTGTATGGCTCCACGAATATCTGGCCGATTTCCCCGGCAAGCAGGATGTATTGCGCTACGTGCTGACAGCCAATGCCCCCGAAACTAAAGACAACGACTTTACCTGGAAGGATTTCCAAGCTCGCAACAACAACGAGTTGGTAGCAGTCTATGGTAACTTCATCAACCGCGCCTTGCAGCTCACCAAGAAGTACTACAACGGCGTGGTACCTGCACCTGGAGAATTGAACGACTACGATCGCGAAACACTCAATGAGTTTGCCAACGTGAAACAGGATGTGGAGAAGTTGCTCGATCTCTTCAAGTTCCGCGACGCGCAGAAGGAGGCCATGAATCTGGCTCGTATCGGCAACAAATACCTGGCCGACAGCGAACCCTGGAAAGTGATAAAGAGCGATCCCGAGCGGGTAAAAACCATCCTCTACATTGCCCTTCAGCTGGCCGCTAACCTGAGTATCGCCTTCGAACCCTTCCTCCCCTTCAGCAGTAAACGCCTGCGTGAGATGATTAACATGACTGAGTTTGAGTGGTCACAGTTAGGTCACACCGACCTACTCCCTGCTGGTCATCAATTGGGTGAGCCAGCCCTGCTCTTTGAAAAGATTGAAGATGAGACTATTCAGGCACAAATCGATAAACTGCTGGCTACCAAGAAGGCCAACGAAGCCGCTACACACAAAGCCAACCCGGTGAAGCCTACCATCAGCTTTGAAGAGTTTGAAAAGCTTGATATCCGTGTAGGTACCGTACTGGAGTGCACCGCTGTACCCAAGATGAAGAAACTGCTGCAATTCAAGATTGCCGACGGACTGGAGAACCGCACCATTGTTAGCGGTATCGCTCAGCACTACAAGCCCGAAGAGTTGGTTGGCAAGCAGGTACTCTTCATCGCCAACTTGGCACCACGCCAGTTCAAGAACGGCTTGGTCAGCGAAGGCATGATTCTATCCGCCGAAAACTACGACGGCTCACTGGCTGTGACCTCGCTCCTTCGCGAAGTGGCTCCCGGTAGCGAAGTAAAATAATCAGGAGATGTGACGATGAAAAGTGCATTGAATCAGTCACCCCTCCCACCGCTGCACACCTCGCCCACCCTCTACCTCTACCAGGTGGAGGGGGCGAAGAGGCAGCAGATTGAACGCTTAGCCGCGACGATAGACATCAAGGTGTGTCACGTCATGCCCTGTGATTACCTGCAACCTCTGGGTGCACTGCTTGGCTTGCCTGGCTTCGACCGTCTGCCCATGCGCTATGGTGGTCCACTGCTCCCTGATGAGATGATGGTGTTTAGTGGATTTGACGATACCTTACTCAGCCGTTTCCTTAGCCGCTACCGCCAAACCAACATCGCACCCATTCCGCTGAAAGCAGGTGTTACTCCCAATAACCTCTTCTGGGACACTCTGCAACTTCACCGTGAACTGGCTGAAGAGCATAGACGACTGGGGTGAAAGTGTAGAGTTGACAAGGTAGATAATTATGGTTTGGAGTCGTTGTGAAAAGTAGAAGATAGATAGTAACAATGAGTGAGTTAAAAGAGAAAACAGCCAAAGGTTTACTGTGGGGAGGATTCAGCAATGCATTGCAGCAGCTACTGAACCTACTCTTTGGCATTTTCTTGGCCCGACTGCTCACCCCTGCTGACTATGGCATGGTGGGCATGCTCACCATTTTTAATGCGATAGCGTGCGCATTGCAGGAGGGAGGCTTCATCGCCGCCCTGACCAACCGAAAGAATGCCACCCATGCCGACTATAACGCGGTATTCTGGTTTAATGTAGGAGTTAGCCTCTCCCTTTACCTTCTCCTCTTTCTCTCAGCTCCCCTGATTGCCCGCTTCTATAGTGTGCCAGCCTTAACCCCTCTGGCACGAGTCTGCTTCCTCAGCTTTGTTATCTCCAGTCTCAACATCGTACCGCGAGCTATCCTGTTCAGCCGCCTGAAGGTGAAGGAAAGCACACTGGCTACCCTTGGAAGTTTAGCCATCTCAGGCCTTGTCGGCATCACTCTGGCTTACTACGGCTTTGCCTATTGGGGTATTGCAATGCAGACACTGACCTACGTCAGCATGATGACCCTGCTGAACGGCTGGCTGGCCCATTGGCACCCTACCTTGCCCATGAACTTTACACCCGTACGACAGATGATTGGTTTCAGCAGTAAATTGATTATCACCAACCTCTGCACCATTCTAAACTATAATCTTTTCAGCGTATTGCTGGGTAAATTCTACACCGAACGCGAGGTAGGTAACTTCACCCAAGCCAACAAGTGGAACAGCATGGGGCACACCTTTATCACCGGTATGCTAACCAGTGTAGCTCAGCCCGTGTTAACCCAAGTGAATGAAGAGCCTGCACGCCAACTGGCTATTTTCCGCAAGCTACTACGGTTAGCCGCTTTCATCTCCTTTCCAGCTATGCTGGGACTTAGCTTAGTGGCTGAAGATTTGATTGTCATCACCCTAACCGATAAGTGGATGGCTTGTGCACATCTACTCAGGCTGCTCTGTCTATGGGGTGCCTTCGTACCTATCACCACCCTCTTCTCCACGCTGTTGGTTAGCCGTGGCCACTCCTCGCTCTTTATGTGGAATAACATGATTCAGAGTGTTGTACAGCTGGTTGTAGCCTTCATCAGCTACCCCTATGGTCTGGAGTGGATGATGCGCTGTTTTGTTGCCATCAACATCGGATGGTTAGCGATTTGGTACCTGTTCGTTCGCCGAGAAATCAACCTACGTTTTGGCGACTTTATGCGCGATATCTCCCCCTACCTCCTACTCAGCTTGGCACTGATCTTCTTAATCGCCTGGCTGACGATAGAGATTGAGTCACGCATCCTACACATGGGTTGCCAAATGGTGAGCGTCGCCCTACTCTACGCCCTCGTGCTGAAGCTGTCAGGTTCTGTCATCTTCAAAGAGAGTATCGATTTTCTCATCCATAAACGCATACATTAAGCATGAATGGGGCTTGTAATCAACCAGTTAGCACACACCCTGTAGCCACACCCAAGGTGGCTGTGCTCATTGTAACCTATAACTTCGAGCGCTGGCTGAATCGCTGCATGGGGTCCCTACGCCAATCCATCCTGAAGCCAACCATCTACGTGGTTGATAATGCTTCGACCGACCACACCGTAGAACGACTCAAAAGAGACTATCCCGAAGTACACCTCATCGAGAACAGAGAAAACCGCGGCTTTGGGCAAGCCAACAACCAAGCTGCAGAACAGGCCTTACTCGACGGAGCCCACTACCTCTTCTTGCTCAACCAAGATGCCTGGATTGATGAGCAGACCCTTGGCACCCTGATGGAGTTGAGCCTCCAACTACCCCACTACGGTATCCTCTCGCCTACCCACCTCAATGGCGAAGGCAACCGACTGGAGAAAGGATTTGCCCACTACACCAAGCTGAAAGACCTCGAAGCACTCGACCAAAGCCAGTCGCACCACGAGGCAGGCTTTGTCAACGCCGCCTTTTGGTTGATACCAGCCCCCGTATGGCAACAGTTAGGCGGCTTCTCACCCCTCTTCTACCACTATGGTGAGGATGTGGATTTCGTCAATCGCCTCCATTACCACGGCTATGCCATTGCCTACAGCCCGCAAGTCTTCGGTTGCCACGACCGCGAATACCGCCCCGTCACTCATACCGCCTATCTGAGGAGCGAGTGGGTCTATCTGCTATCAGAATATGCCAACCTGAATCATTCCCTGCCCGCCGCCATGGCTTACAGTGTATTGGCTGCGGTGAAAAAGAGCCTCATCGCTCTGGGACATGGGAAAACCAGTGACAGCCTCGCCTTCATGAAGATGGCACTGAAACTAACCGCAATGAGTATGCAGATTATCAACACAAGAAACCATTACCGTCATGCCTGAATACGCTACACTTGCCCCCATCGTGCTCTTTGCATACAACCGTCCAAAGCACACCAAACAGCTCCTTTCCACACTTCTGGAGAATGAAGAGTGCCAGAGAAGTCCGCTGATAGCCTATTGCGATGCCCCCAAAAAAAGTGAAGATGAGCCCTTGGTGAACGAAGTGCGCCAATTGTTACATCAGGTTAGCGGTTTTGGCTCCATCGAGGTGATTGAGCGCAACGAAAATTGGGGATTAGCACGTAACGTCATTGATGGTGTCACAACACAAGTCAAACGCTATGGCCGAGTCATCGTGGTTGAGGATGATCTGGTTGTATCGCCCTACTTTCTCCGCTTCATGAACGAGGCCCTCACCCGCTATGCTGACGAGCCTCGCGTAGGCCATATCCAAGCCTGCGACTTCACCAACGACCCCACTCTACCCTATACCTTCCTAATCAAGTGGACTGGCAGTTGGGGCTGGGCCACCTGGGAACGAGCTTGGAAACTCTTTAATCCCGATGGAAAGGCACTGCTTGCCGAACTGGAAGAGCGCCATCTGACCCGTCAGTTCGACTTCAATGGCAACTACCCCTTCACCCGCATGCTGCGCCGCCAAATTGCAGGGGAAAACAACTCGTGGGCTATCCGCTGGAACGCAAGCCTCTTTTTGAATGATATACTCTCGCTCAACGTAGGTCGCTCATTGGTGCACAACACCGGCTTTGATGGCACTGGCACCAACTGTGGTGGTGGCGGACTATACAGCTCCACACTCTGGATGGAACCTTTGCCTGTTGAGATGATTACCCCCATCAAAGAAAATCAGGAAGCACGCCGCTCTATGGCCCGTTATTACCATCGCACCAATGGCTTCTGGGCCAAAGCACTACGCCGCATCAAACGCACGCTGAAAGGAGACTTCGGCGCCTAACAGGAAAGAAAATAGCCTCTGAAATCAATTAAACACTGAGCAGCAGCACTACCTTACTGGATTTTGGTTACCTTTGCAGCCAGTATCAACAGAGCTTATAAGATAGGAATGAGAATATTGATTGTCAACACCTCCGAACGAACTGGAGGAGCTGCCATTGCAGCAGGCCGACTGACCGAAGCGCTGAAAAGCCATGGCATCAAGGCCAAAATGCTGGTGCGCGATAAGCAAACTGACCGCATCTCTACCGTAGCCCTTGGCGGTGGCTGGAAACAGGTGCGGAAATTCGTGTGGGAACGTGTCGTTATCTGGATTAACAGCCACTTCAGACGCGAACGGCTCTTTAGTGTAGATATTGCCAATACAGGTAACGACATCACCCGCCTGCCAGAGTTCAAAGAGGCCGACCTCATCCATCTGCATTGGATCAACCAAGGCATGCTTTCGCTTAAAGTCATCCGCAAGATTCTCGCTTCGGGTAAACCTGTGGTATGGACCATGCACGACATGTGGCCTTGCACCGGCATCTGCCATCATGCCCGCACCTGCACTGCCTTTCATAGCGAATGTGGAGCGTGCCCCATGATTTACAGCCAAAAGCGAAAGGACCTCTCCACCCGTATCTTCCGCCAAAAACAGCGCCTCTATGCCAGTGGAGGTATCCATTTTGTCACCTGTAGCCATTGGCTGGAAGGGATGGCCAAGCAGAGTGCACTGTTAGCCAACCAACCAGTCAGCGTCATTCCAAATCCTATCTCTACCACCCTGTTTCACCCCATAAAGCAGACAGAAGCACGACAGAAGTTGGCACTGCCTACCGAGGGCAAGCTGATACTCTTCGGCTCGGTAAAACTGACCGATAAACGCAAAGGCATTGACTATATGGTCGAAGCCTGCCGACTATTGGCCAAGCAGCACCCTGCACTGAAAGAGCAATTGGCTTTAGTTGCTGTCGGCATGCATGCCGCTGAACTGCAACCGCTGGTTCCCTTCAAGGTACATAACATGGGTTACGTCAGAGAGGAGCATCAGTTGGTGGAGATCTATAACGCAGCAGATCTCTACGTTATCCCCTCATTGGATGAAAACCTGCCTAACACTATCATGGAGGCCATGGCTTGCGGCACCCCCTGTGTAGGCTTTCCTACCGGTGGTATTCCCGAGATGATTGACCATCTGAAAAACGGCTACCTGACGAAAGAGCACTCTGCGGAGCAACTGGCTGAGGGCATCTACACCCTTCTCACCACCCCGGCGTATGAGAGCTTAAGCCACGAAGCCGTAGCCAAAGTCAACGCCTGCTACAGTGAGCGCAGCGTGGCCAACCAATACGGTCAACTTTATGCCAAACTCTTAAAAGAGACCCTCTGAGCCATGATGACCAACCAAGCCAATGCCCTTCGACCAGCCCCGCTGCAACCAAAGTTCAGCATCATCACCGTCTGCTATAATGCCGCATCTACCATCGAAGACACCCTTCAGAGTGTCATCACCCAAACCTATCACCACATAGAGTATATCCTCATTGATGGCCAATCCACCGATGGCACCCTGGATATCATCCGCCGCTACCAGTCGCACATGGCCAAGGTGGTGAGCGAGCCCGATAAAGGGCTCTATGACGCCATGAACAAAGGCCTCCGACTGGCCACAGGCGACTACGTCTGTTTTCTGAATGCCGGCGACTGTTTCCATGAAGACGATACGCTGCAACAGATGGTGCATCGCCTCCACGAAGCTGGCCTTCATGAACTGCCCGACGTCATCTACGGTGAGACCCAACTGGTCGATAGCGAAGGCCACTTCGTGAGAATGCGCCGGCTACAGACACCAAAGAAGCTCAACTGGAAGAGTTTCCGCCACGGCATGTTGGTGTGTCATCAGGCCTTTTTTGCCAAGCGTACACTGGCTCCGGCTTATGATACCCACTACCGGTTCAGTGCCGACTTCGACTGGTGCATCCGGGTGATGAAGTGCTCAAAACTGCTCTTCAACACCCACCTGACGCTCATCGAATACCTCAGCGAAGGAATGACTACTAAGAACCACCAAGCCTCGCTTAACGAACGTTTCCGCATCATGGTCCATCACTACGGGCTCTTCACTACGTTGGCCATGCATGCCTGGTTTGTTGTCCGTTTGCTGTTCAAAAAGTAGGTAAAACCTATCGGCATCTTACGACTTCAGCATCTCGCGGAGCTTTTTCACTCCCTCAGAAGCGCCACACTGAATGGTGTGAATGGTGCGCATAGTATGAGCGTCCACCGGTTTGGGATCAATCAGATAAATCTCACAATCCATCGGAGCATAATGCAGCAATCCCGCAGCCGGATAGACATTCAGACTTGTGCCGATAATTACTAAGATATCCGCCTGCTCTACATAGCCAATAGCCGTCTCAATCTCAGGCACAGACTCGCCAAACCAGACGATAAAGGGGCGCAGTTGGCTACCATCGCCAGCCTTATCACCCAACTTCACCTCATACTCCTCTGGCTTCAGCTCCTTGATATAATGGGGATTGTTCGGGTCGCGACTTGAGCAGACCTTGGTCAGTTCACCATGCAGATGAACCACATGCGTACTGCCCGCCCTTTCATGCAGGTTATCCACATTCTGCGTCACCACGGTAACGTTAAACGCCTTCTCCAACTCGGCTACTCCACGGTGCCCCTCATTGGGTTCAACAGTGAGCAGCTGCTTGCGGCGTTCATTATAGAAATTAATAACCAACTGAGGGTCGCGCGCATAGCCTTCAGGGGTAGCCACCGCCTCAACCGGGTATTTATCCCATAAGCCACCTGCATCACGAAACGTACTGATACCACTCTCAGCGCTCATTCCAGCGCCACTCAATACCACCAAATTCTTCTTAGTCATAGTACAAAATCCTCCTTATGAAAAAAGATGAGTTACAATTACCGCAAAATTACATGAAAAGGTTTAGAAAACAGCCTCAAAAAGGATAAAAAATGGAAAAATATAGTGTAAACCAACTCTTATTCAAATAAAAAGCCGTATTTTTGCGCCCTATAACGAAAAATAAGAGAAATGGATAAATTCAGTTACGCCATCGGTTTAGGCATTGGCCAGAACCTGTTAAGTATGGGTGCCAAAGGCATCACAGTTGAAGATTTTGCTCAAGCCATCAGTGATGTGCTCAATGGCAACCCCACCGCCATGACCCATACCGAGGCCCGCGATATCGTGAATAAGTTCTTCGAAGAGATGGAGCAGAAGATGAATGCTGCCAACATCGAAAACGGCAAGAAGTTCCTTGAAGAGAACAAACAACGCGAGGGTGTGATTACCTTGCCCAGCGGTCTGCAGTACGAGGTCATCAACGAAGGCGACCTCAACGCTCCGCGTGCCAAGGCAACCGACCGCGTAGAGTGCCACTACGAGGGTACACTCATCGATGGCACCCTGTTTGACAGCAGCATCAAGCGTGGCCAGCCCGCCACCTTCGGTGTAAACCAGGTAATTCCCGGATGGGTAGAAGCCTTGCAACTGATGCCTGTAGGATCGAAATGGAAACTCTACATCCCCAGCGATCTGGGTTACGGCGCACGTGGTGCCGGCGAGATGATTCCGCCCCACAGCACCTTGATTTTCGAGGTAGAGCTGCTGAAGGTGCTGAAGTAAATCCACGATTTTATTCAAAAAGACTAACTATTAAACAATGAATAAAGCAATGAAAAAAGTATCATTAATTTTGGTTCTGGCCGCTACAGCAGTTCTCTCTTCTTGCACGGCTCAGGCTCCTAAGGCCAACCTGGCCAACGAAGTAGATTCACTGTCATACGCCATCGGCCTGGCCCGCACCGAGGGTCTGGATCAATACCTGGCTCAGCAGGGCATCGATTCCACCCAAATGGCTATGTTCATCAAGGGTTTCAACGAAGGTGCCCGTAAGATTGGAAAGGACGATGCAGCCTATATGGCCGGTTTGCAGATTGGTCAGATGGTCAGCAAGCAGTGGGTTGAAGGCTTCAACCGTCAGATTTTCGGTAACGACTCAACCATGACCTTGAGCCGCGAGAACATGCTGGCAGGTTTCCTGACTGGCGTAGCTAAGGTGAAGGGCGCTATGACGAAGGAAGAGGCTCAGGAGTATATGACCAAGCAGATGGATACTATCAAGGAGAAGGCCATCGCTGAAAAGTATGCTGACAACAAGGCTGCCGGTGAGAAGTTCCTGGCAGAGAACAAGGAGAAAGAGGGTGTTATCACCCTGCCCAGCGGTCTGCAATATAAAGTCATCAAGGAAGGTAAGGGTGCCAAGCCCACTGAGACTGATCGCGTGAAGGTAAACTACCGCGGTACACTGATTGACGGTAAGGAGTTTGACAGCTCATACAAGCGCAACGAGCCAGCTACCTTCCGCGCTAACCAGGTTATCAAGGGTTGGACAGAGGCCCTCACCATGATGCCCGTAGGTTCTAAGTGGGAGCTCTACATCCCCAGCGAACTGGCCTATGGTACTCGTGAGACTGGTGGCGACATCAAGCCCTTCTCTACCCTGATTTTCGAGGTTGAACTGCTCGAGATTGTCAAGGAAGATAAGAAGAAATAAGGAGAGCTACTCTCCATACACCAAGCACTGCCGTTTACGGGTCACCCCAGTAAGCGGCAGTGCTATTTTTATGTCGAAGAACATACTTTTGAGACTTTTTCTATCAAAAATCACATCTTTTCCACAAAAAAAGTTCCATTATTATGGATAAATTAAAATAAAGAGCTATATTTGCTTACTTTTTGATAAGTTCAACATCTAATAATAAGATAGTAATGGAGAAAATAGACTCATTAGACCGGCAGATTTTGGAGATTATCTCACAAAATGCCCGCATTCCTTTCAAGGATGTAGCTGCTGACTGTGGTGTATCACGTGCCGCCATTCACCAACGTGTTCAGCGCTTGATTGACCTGGGCGTGATTATCGGTTCAGGATACAACGTCAACCCCAAATCGCTAGGTTATCACACCTGCACCTATGTAGGAATCAAGCTTGAGAAAGGTTCGATGTACAAGGCTGTCGTAGCCCAGCTAAGCAAGATTCCAGAGATTGTAGAATGCCACTTCACCACGGGACCCTACACCATGCTGACCAAGGTCTATGCACGCGATAACGAGCACCTGATGGACCTTTTGAACAACAAGATGCAGGAGATTCCTGGCGTGGTCGCAACAGAGACGTTGATATCGCTTGAGCAAAGCATCAAGAAAGAGATACCCATCTGTTCTGAAGAGCATGACTGATTGGCTCACGATGCATCACCTCTCGGGGTTAGTCATCGGCATCATGACGTTCCTCATCATCGGCCTTTTCCACCCCGTTGTGGTCAAGGCCGAGTACTATTGGGGCACCCGTTGCTGGTGGATTTTCCTGTTGTTAGGCCTTGGCGGAGTAGCACTTTCGCTATGGGTGGATAGCGTTATATGGTCCACCTTATCTGGCGTCTTTGCTTTCTCCTCGTTTTGGACCATAAAAGAGCTTTTCGAGCAGGAAGAGCGTGTAAAAAAAGGCTGGTTTCCGCGTAACCCCAAGAGAAAAGCTAACTTTTAGCCAAAAAGTTTGCAAAATTCAATAGAAACCACTACTTTTGTAACCGCTATAAAGAAAGCACATCATTTTAGGACTTGTAGCTCAGTTGGTTAGAGCAACAGACTCATAATCTGGAGGTCCTTGGTTCAAGCCCAAGCTGGTCCACATAAAAAAGCACTTGCGAGAATCTTGCAAGTGCTTTTTCTTTTATTGGTGACCTTTAAGTGACCTTTTTGAAGCAAAAGTGACCCTCCGTAACCTTTTGAAACGTTGGGTGATTATTTGAGATTTCAAGAAATGTTTTCGCGAGTGTGAAGACAACGAAACTCGGGTGATGACAGATG